>JABDJU010000144.1 GCA_013003325.1 Acidimicrobiales bacterium | reverse complement strand
TCTTGTTACCCATTGTGTGTCTCGCTTTCTTCTGCGGCCAACCGCCGGGCCTTCACCGCTTCAACTTCTTCGGGGGTGGGAGGAGCCGGTCGGTCCAGCGCCTGGGCCGTGGCGTCCCGCTCCTCGTCCTTCTTCTTCTTGTCCTTCGATGAGGCCTTCTTGGCGTCGGGCCCTAGGACCATCGTCATGTTCCGGCTTTCGAGCCGCGGACGAGCCTCGATCTTGGCGTAGTCCTCGGTCCGTTCAGCGATCGCATCGAGAATGTTGCGCCCGAGTTCGGGATGGGTGACCTCGCGGCCCCGGAACATGATCGTGATCTTGACCTTGTGACCATCATGGAGGAACTTCTCCACCTTTCGGGTCTTCGTTTCGAAATCGCCGGAGCTGATCTTTGGCCGGTATTTCATTTCCTTGACCACCACTCTGGTGGACTTCTTCTTGGACTCTTTGGCTCTCTGTGCGTTCTTGTACTTTTCTTTGCCCCAATCCATGATCTTCACGACCGGTGGACGGGCGTCGGGGGCGATCTCGACGAGATCTAGTTCAAGGTTGCGAGCCAAGGCCAGCGCATCAGGCAGGGGCTTGATGCCGAGCTGGGATCCTTCGGGGGAAATGACCCGGACCTCGCGCGCACGAATGCGATCGTTGATCCTGGGCTCCCGGTTCTGGTCAGCTATGGCGAATACTCTTCATCTACGGCGACTCCTTAAGCGCTACGACAGGAATAGGTGCGCAAAACGAATCGCTGCGGCGCTGGGAATCTCACCGAGTGCCGGTAACCGGGCGCAGCCTGGCCGTCGAAACGGACCGCTGGCCGGTGGGGCGCGAGCCCTCTTGCTACCTGCACCCAGCCTACCAGGGGCAGGACCGGCGCCAACCCGATACCGACCCGCTAGGTGCCGTCGACCTCGGCCAAGCGTTGCACAAACGCGATTTGGAGGCTGGAGAGAGCCTGGCCGAGCATCTCTTCACCCTCGCCAAGCCGGCCCGGGAGATTCTCGACCAAGGCCTTCAGCGCGTCGACCGCAAGGCGGGTCTGGTCGAAGTCTGGTTCCGATGCGGTGAGATGGATCGCAGCCAGCTCATACAGACCGATGGCGTGGTTCACCACTACGTCGGCAACTGGTGCCTCGAGCAGGCGAGCCCTGGCCTCGGACAGCTCCTGGGCCATCGCCTCGGCCTGGGCGGGGTCTATGTCTTCAGCCGGATCGGGCCCGTCGGGCGTACCCGAGTCGGGCGAATCCGCGCCGAACGCGGCTTTGAGGTCGATGTCTTTGGGATCCACCCATAGGAATCTAGTTCGATGGGCCGGCGATCTGACCCGGCACTAGCTGAGCAGAAACGACTGCTGGGCCGACCACGGCAGTTCGAACGGTGTCCGCAGCACGGGAACGATGTCGTGGGACGGACTGGGCCGCATGAAGTAGAAGCCCTGGATCGAATCGACGCCGTTTTCCTTGATCTTGGTCGCTTGATCGGCGTCCTCGACCCCTTCGGCCACCGTCTCCATACCCACGCTTTGCGCGAGCGCAACGATGGCGGTGAGGATCTTCTGGTCGGTCTCGTTGGAAGCGACGTTCTCAACAAATGCCCGGTCGACCTTGAGGGTGTCGACCATTTCGAGGTGACGGAGCTGTGACAGCGAGGCCCGCCCGGTGCCGAAGTCGTCGATGGCGAGCTTGACGCCCATCCGGCTCAGCCGACGAAGGATCGTGAGCCGATGATCGAGCCGCTCGATGATGAGTTCCTCGGTGATCTCGAGCTCGAGCTGCTCTGCGTTGAGGCCGGTCTCGGTCAGGGTCGAGCGAACCGTCTTCACCAGGCCTGGATCGATCAGTTGCCGTTCGGCAACGTTGACGCTCACACTGATGCTGCGGCCCACCTGCGCGCTCCATTTGGCGGCCTGCTTGCACGCGTCACGAAGCACCAGTTCGCCAACCTCGACAATCAGACCAGTTTCTTCGGCGACCGACAAGAACTGCCCCGGCGGGATGAGCCCTCGGACCGGATGTCGCCACCGCACCAGCGCCTCGAGTTTGTCGACCATGCCATCTGTGGTCGAGACGATCGGCTGGTAATGAACCTCGAGTTGACCTTCGGTGATCGCCTTGCGCAGCTCTCGCTCGACCTCGAGTCGGGCCAGCGCCTGCGCTCGCAGGTCGGCGTCGAACACCACCCAACGGTTGCCGCCCGCATCCTTGGCCCGATACATGGCAACGTCGGCATCCCGGAGCATGCTCTCGGCGGACGCCTCGCCGTCAGCTACCCACGCGATGCCGATACTGGCCGAAACGATCTGCAGAGAACGATCGCTGAGAACGCACGGTTCGGAGAGCGCCTCGATGATCGCATCGGCCAGCCTGGTGAGGTCGCGGACCGAGCGGGCATCGGCGGGCACGATCACGAACTCGTCGCCGCCGAAGCGGCCGATGATGTCCGCCGGTTGGGTGACCCGGCGAAGGTGGTTGGAAACAAAGGCCAGCACCTCATCGCCGGCGGTGTGCCCGATCGAATCGTTGATGATCTTCAGACGATCCAGATCGAGGAACAGCACCCCAACCAGTTCAGGGGGTCGACGATCCTCGACACGATGCGACAGAGCGATCGTCAGTCCAGCCCTGTTCAGAAGCCCGGTCAACACATCGTGGCGAGCGTCGTGTTCGCTACGCTCCAGGCGGCCCAAAGTCAACGCATGCTGCCGGGTGGCGCGACCGACCCAGGCGAGCACGAACGACAACGCCAGGCCACCGGTGAGGACGGCGTTGCTCTGGTTACGAGGGGTGTCGAAACCGGTGCGATATCCCTGCACGGAGATGATCGTCTCCCCGCCGACAGAGAACTGCGCAGACTCCGAGATAGCCCGGCCGCGTTCATCTTCGGCGACGGTCGATGCTGCGAGCTTGTCGCCGACGAGCAAGTCGAGAGCGACCAGCTCGTCGTTTCCCTGAACGCTCTGCAGGAGGTCGCCGAGATCGATCCGGCTCAGAACGGCCGCCCGCAGCGTCGGCTCGTCGCCGGCGGTGTAGATCGGTGTCACCAACACCAAACCGTTGAGCGATTGGTAGCCGGCGTTCTCGGTTGCCTCGGGATCGGCGAGCGGGAACAGCTGACTCGCCTCAGCGTCGATCTGAACCACGGTCGATCCCTGCACGGCCGACTGTTCAACCCAGCTGCTCAGCACGGGGTCGAGCCGAGAACCGGTCGGGGCCTCATCGAGCACCTCACCGAATCGCCGGGTGATGACGAGAGCATCCTCCACCCCGAGCGGGTTGAAGGCGTATGCGAATCCTGGATTCTCGTTCGCGATCTCGCGGTCGCGCAGCGCAGCAAACCCCTCGGTTCCGACGACCTGCTCGACGACAACGATCCCATCGAACTGAAGTCTCTGGCCGAAGTGTCCACCCGATTCGAAGAAGCCTTCGAACACGCGGCTTGTGAACATCGGACCGAGACTCAGGGTGGACGCCAGTTCCTCGGACTTGTTGATGTGATTGGTGAGCCGTTGCTGGACCTCGGTGGTCTGTTCCAGGACCGTGCGGTCGTACTCGACCTCGGCTCGGCTGTGCTCGAGGCCGCGAACCCCGACAAATGCCACGAGCGTGAGCGCCACTCCGATCAGGAGAATGCCTGTGGCGACCGGGGCTGCGAGGAGGAGGCCCCAAGCGGTGCGGACGCGGACGGGCGTACCAGGGGCCATCAGATCGGGCCCGACCGGTGCGATCGGATCCGGACCTAGCAAGGCCGGTTCGGTAGCGGCATCGTCACTCACGCGTTTTCCATCGGCAGACAGGTCCCTTTGTTGATCACAAATCGCCTGCCCCGCTGGCGCGAGACAACGCGAACCCTTCTGCCACCACAAGCAGCAACACCGGACCGTTCCCCGGTGCGACAGTAGGCAGTCGAACGAATGCCCGACAAGATCCAGTGAGAGTCTTTACCGATCTGTCAAAGAACCTCTTCAGGCGGTTGCACAACCACAGTGTGTAGTTGAAGGTTCGATGAAGACTCCCGTTGTGGACGGTCGAGGGCGTATCCTCAGCAGCGTGAAAACGATCTCAGGCGCACTGACCGCCGAAGGAATCAACGTGGGAATCGTGTGCGGTCGTTTCAACGACCTGATCACCGACCGCCTCCTCGACGGAGCCGTCGACTCGCTCCAACGCCTCGGGGTCAGCCCCGACAACGTCACGGTCGCATGGGTTCCCGGAGCGTTCGAGGCGCCTGTGGTCGCTCGCGCCATGGCCAACCGAGACGACATCGACGGCGTCATCTGCCTCGGCGCGGTGATACGGGGCGCAACCAGCCACTACGACTTCGTTGCCGGGCAGGCTGCGGCCGGACTTCAACGAGCCGCCCTCGACAGCGGCAAACCGGTGATCTTCGGCATCCTGACTACCGACACGTTGGAACAGGCGCTCGATCGCGCCGGCGCCAAAGTCGGCAACAAAGGTGCTGAGGCCGCTGTCACGCTCGTCGAAACGCTCTCGGTGCTGCGCCAGCTGGATCCATAACATGTCCGGCCACCTCGAAGACCTTGCCCGGGTGATTCAATCCCGTCGAGGCGCCGACCCCGAGCGGTCGTACACCGCCAAACTGCTCGCCGACCCGGAACTTGCCCAACGCAAGATCATGGAGGAGGCTTTTGAGGTGTGCCTGGAGCTGGGCCGCTCCGATATCAACGCCGATCTCGTAGCCAATGAGGCGGCCGACCTCGTGTACCACCTCATGACCGGGATGGCTAGCGTCGGTGTTGAGCCGTCGACGTTCCTCGCCGTGCTGGAGGAACGTCGACGATGAGGAACTCGGTACGGGTAGCCGTTCCCTCCAAGGGCCGGCTCAGGGAACAAACCATCGAGCTGCTCCGTCAGGCGGGCTACCGCGTCAACCACGGGGCCAATGCGTCCAAGCTCGCCGAGGGCGTCGAGTTCATCGAGATGCGACCCCGCGACGCTGCGGCGTGGCTTCGGGCGGGCAGTCTCGACGCCGCATTCATCTCCACCGATACCGCCCTCGAGAACGAGATCGAGGAGTGGCCGACCATCGAACTGGGTTTCGCACGATCAGATCTCGTTATCGCCTGCAGAGAAGACGCTCCGTGGAGCTCGGCCCGCGATCTCGCCGGCAAAACCGTCGCCACCCACCTTCCCGAGTGGACAACCCGCTATTTCGCCGAACGTGACGTCGACGTGACGGTGGTGAGCATGGGTGGGGCGCTCGAGGGCGTGTGCGCAGTGGGTATGGCCGATGCGATCGCCGACCTGCGGGAGACCGGCGGCTCACTGAGCCGCAACCGTCTACGGGTTCTCGAAACCGTTCAGAAATGCCAGGCCTCCTTCGTCACCGCACCGACGGTTCACAGTCAGGCCATCGAACTGATGGCCCTCCGGCTCACCGCCGCTCTGAATGCTCGCAAGCCCCAATATG
>JABDJU010000135.1 GCA_013003325.1 Acidimicrobiales bacterium | reverse complement strand
CCGTTCGGGTGCTGGCGGGGATGGACGAATCGGATCGTTTCGAACAAGGCGACGTGCTAGTGACCGAGATGACCGATCCCGACTGGGGCCCGATCCTGGCGCGCGCTGGGGCTGTTGTGACCGATCGGGGCGGCCGCACCGCCCACGCTGCGATCATCAGTCGTGAGCTCGGCATACCAGCGGTGGTCGGTGCCGACAACGCTACCGCCGTGCTCGAAGACGGCATGCATGTGACCGTGTCCTGTGCCGACGGTGATGAGGGCCGGGTGTACTCGGGGCAAATCGAGTGGGATGAGATCGAAATTGCGCTCGACGACCTTCCCGAGACCGACACCGACGTGATGCTGATTTTGGCCTCTCCAGGGGCCGCGTTCCGCTGGTGGAAGCTGCCCGCCGACGGGGTCGGGCTGGCCCGCACCGAGTTCATTGTGAACGATCACATCCAGGTGCACCCCTTGGCGTTGCTTCACTTCGACGACGTCGAAGACCAGGCGGTACGAGCCACGATCGAGCAGATCACAGTCGGCTACGACGATCTCTCGGACTTCTTCGTGGATCGGCTCTCCAGTGGCATCGCCCGCATCGCAGCATCGCGGCACCCGGCACCGGTGATCGTTCGGATGAGCGATTTCAAATCGAACGAGTACGCCGACCTGATCGGCGGATCTCAGTTCGAACCGACCGAATCGAACCCGATGCTCGGCTGGCGTGGGGCTTCGCGATACGCCGACGGGCCATACCAGGAAGCGTTCGCGCTCGAGTGCGCAGCGATCCGCCGGGTGCGCGGCGAAATGGGTCTCGACAACGTGGTGGTGATGCTCCCCTTCGTCCGAACCCTCGGCGAAGCCGATTCGGTGTTGGCGTTCATGGCCAACCACGGGCTCGAACGCGGGAGAGACGATCTGAAGGTCTTCGTGATGACCGAGATCCCGGCCAATGTCTTCTTGGCTGCTCAATTCGCCGAACGCTTCGACGGCTTTTCGATCGGCAGCAACGATCTCACTCAGCTCGTGCTGGGTGTCGATCGCGACTCGGCTCAGCTGGCTCATGTTTTTGATGAACGCGACCCTGCGGTGCTGGCCGCGATCGAGGCTGTAATTACCGCAGGAAAGGCGGCTGGCCGGAAGGTCGGAATCTGTGGACAGGGCCCAAGCGATCATCCGGACCTGGCCGAGTTCTTGGTTCGCCAAGGCATCGACTCGATCGCAGTGAACCCCGATGCTCTGGTCAACACCCGCCGAACCGTTGCCGCAATCGAGTCAGAGCTGAAGGGTTCGGCATGAACGAGTTCGATCCGGATCCGGCAGGCCCACCCGTCGGTGGTCGAGCAGCCGAAGGGATCGTCACGATCGAGCGATTTCTCGCCGATCACCAGCCCTCAGAAGCATCAGGGGAACTCTCGGGTTTGCTGGACGACATCGCGATGGCCGGGAAGGTCATCGCGAGCCGAACGCGACGGGCTGGCCTGACCGAGCTGCTTGGCAAGGTTGGCACCGTCAACGTGCAGGGCGAGGACCAGAAGCTCATGGATGTCTACGCCGACAACGTGATGACGTCGCTGCTGTCGGGCCATGGCCGGGTGTGCGCCATGATCTCCGAGGAGCAAGCAGAGCCGGTGATCCTCAACGACTCCGGACCGTACGTCGTCGTGCACGATCCGCTCGATGGCTCATCGAACATCGACTCCAATGTGAGCATCGGAACCATCTTCGGCATCTACCGTCGCGAGGACCCGAGTGCACCACTAGGTTCGGCCGATTGGCTCCGCCCGGGTCGAGAGCTGGTCGCCGCCGGCTACATCCTGTACGGCACATCGACAATGCTCGTGTACAGCGCCGGCAGTGGTGTGCACGCGTTCACCCTGGATCCAGAAGTCGGCGAGTTCCTGTTGACGTGGTCTGACCTTCGTTTCCCCGAGGACCCGGCCTACTACTCTCTGAACCTCGCATCGGCGCCCCAGTGGGAGAACGGCATGAGCCGATTTGTCGACTGGCTCAACCGCCCCGACACCCCGGACTTGTCGCAGCGCTACATAGGGTCAGCGGTCGCCGACTTTCACCGCAACCTGCTCCACGGCGGCGTCTTCGGCTATCCAGGGGAAGTGAACCGCCCCGAGGGAAAGATACGCCTGATCTATGAGGCAGCGCCGCTGGCCTTCCTCGCCGACCAGGCCGGAGGGCGCGGGTCGGACGGCGTTCAGGATCTGCTCGACATTCGACCGACCCACATCCATCAGCGCACACCGGTATTCGTGGGAGCCCTCCCGCTGGTCGATCGTCTCGAGCGTTGCCTCCAAGAGGAACAAGAAGATGGTTGACCCCCGAGCAGGACAGCGGGCCACCGAGGATGATCTCATCGACGTTGCGCACCTCGTGTCGGCCTACTACACCCGTACGCCTGATATCGATGAGGTCGACCAACGGGTGGCGTTTGGTACGTCGGGACATCGGGGGTCGAGCCTTGACGGTTCCTTCAATGAGGCCCATATCGCCGCAACGACCCAGGCGATCTGTGAGTACCGCGCCTCGCAATCGGTCACGGGTCCGCTGTTCCTGGGTCGAGACACCCACGCGCTGTCCGAACCGGCCTGGGCCACCGCGCTCGAAGTACTCGCTGCCAACCAGGTCGAAGTGCGGATCGACCACGACGGACGCTACACCCCCACACCCGCCCTGTCTCACGCCATCATTCAGCACAATCGGACGTCTCCCGAGCTGGCCGCCGACGGGATCGTGGTGACGCCCTCGCACAACCCGCCCAGAGACGGCGGGTTCAAATACAACCCACCTCATGGCGGACCGGCCGACACCGACTGTACGAGCTGGGTCGCAGCACGAGCCAACGACCTGCTGGCCTCGGACCTCCGCCACGTGAACCGCGTTTCCTTGCAGAAGGCCCAAACGGTTCCCACCACCAAGACCTACGACTTCTGCACTGCGTATGTCGATGACCTTCCATCGGTTCTAGACCTCGATGCGATCCGGACGGCCGGCGTTCGGATCGGAGCCGACCCCCTCGGCGGCGCCGCCGTCGACTACTGGGGCCGCATCGCCGAGCGTCATGGGATCGATCTGACCGTGATCAACCCGATAGTCGACCCGACCTGGCGGTTCATGACCCTCGATTGGGACGGCGCCATCCGGATGGACTGCTCGTCGCCATACGCGATGGCGTCGCTCATCGAGTCGCGAGAGCAGTTCGATGTCTCCACCGGAAACGACGCCGACGCCGACCGCCACGGCATCGTGACTCCGGACGGTGGACTGATGAACCCCAATCATTTCCTCGCTGTGGCGATCCAGTATCTATTCACCAATCGCCCCGAATGGCCCGAAGCAGCAGCGGTGGGCAAAACACTCGTGTCGTCAGCAATGATCGATCGTGTGGTGGCAGCCATCGGTCGGCAACTTGTGGAAGTACCGGTCGGGTTCAAGTGGTTCGTGCCGGGACTGCTCGATTCAACGGTTGGCTTCGGTGGCGAGGAGTCGGCGGGCGCTTCGTTCCTGCGGCGCGACGGATCGGTTTGGACAACCGATAAGGACGGAATCATCCTTGCTCTTCTCGCCGCCGAGATCTTGGCTGTGACCGGTTCCAGTCCGAGCGAGAGCTATCGCAAGCTGGCCGACACGCACGGAGCGCCGGCGTACGCCCGTATCGACGCCCCCGCGTCACGGGAACAGAAAGCGGCACTGGCAGAGCTCTCCCCTAGCCAGGTCGCGGCGACCGAGTTGGCGGGCGAACCCATCACGGCCATCCTGACCAACGCACCCGGAAACGATGCCCCGATCGGCGGTCTGAAGGTCACGTCGGAGTCAGCCTGGTTTGCTGCGCGACCGTCAGGCACCGAAGACGTGTACAAGATCTACGCAGAGAGCTTTCGCGGCACGGACCACCTCGGCCAGGTGCAAGAGGCCGCTCGTGCCCTGGTTGGCTCAGTTATCTGAGTGATCACATGTCGGGGATCTCGAATGCCTCCGCAACCTCGACGGTGCCATCACTGAGCGTCACCATCGGGCAGCCTTTGGCGATCTCGACGGCGGCATCGATGTCGGCAGCCTCGATGATTCCGTAGCCGGTAAGCGGATTGGAGCCGCCACCGTCTTCGACTGCGCCACCGGCTGAGACGGTCTTGGCTTGACCGGTCGGTGCGCCCATGTCGACGAATGCAGCGCTGTGCGATCCCATCCATTCACCCCAGGCGGCCATGTGCTTGGCCTGTTCCTCTTCTGATTCGGGAATTCCGCCACCGTGATAGGCAAGTACGAACTTCGGCATGATCCTTCTCCTTGGTCTTGTTGTAGTTTCGTGAGTTTCGGTTCGGGAGGCTCTAGGCCGGCACTGGGACGGAGCGTCCGGTGAACGCCATGAGTGCGTCGACCGGATCGCTCGATGCGGTTGCCTGCACCGCGGCGAAGCCCTTCCCCTCACCTCGGTTGTCGGGCCGAATAATGGCGTCGGCCAGCGACTGCACGTATGCGGTCAGGTGATCCGGGGCCTCGAAGTCGACGCCGATGGCCTGCGCAAAATCCCACGCGTGGACAAAGAACTCGAGAACGATGATTCCCGCCGGAACGAACGCCGGAGCGGTGCCCGACCCAAAGGGAACCTCGCCGTCGACACCTCGAGAGCGCCACGCCGCGAGTGCGGGTTCAGCGGCCTGGGCGATGTAGTCCTCGGCGCTAGCGGCATCGATCTCTTCGGGAACGTCAGAGCCGGCCATCCCGCCCAGGGAGCGCAGACTACCCATCAGATGCTCGACGAGTTCGTGGACGGTGAAGTCGGCGCATGGGGTGGCGTTGTCTCGAACATCGCCCTCGAACCGTCGCATGATCTGCTGGCAAATCGCCCAACTCGCCTCCGCTGCAGTGAGGTGATCGAGTTCCTCGGGTGCCGCGCTCCACGGATCAACCCCGGCATCTCCCGACTGCGCAGCCACGGCCAGACGGTCGGCGTAGTGGTTCCAGCCCTCGCTGTGACTTGCGGCGCGTTCGGCATCGAGTCCGGAGTGGCTCAGGCGTACTAGTGTCTGAGCGCCGCGTGGTTCCAGCTCGATGAGCACGTCGGACGAGCCGGGCGGCACGTCGTCAGACCCCACCCAGCCCCATGTGAAGAGGACTCGTTTGCCGGGATCGATCTCCTTGTAGGAACCCTCGGCGATATTGCCTGGGACGACGGTCATCCGATAGTCGCCGCCCACCCGCAGATCGACCGATGCGCTGAGGGCCTGCCAGCGGCGCAGGCGTTCGGGTTGGGTGATCAGTTCAAACGCTTCTTCTGGCGATGCGTCGATAAGGCGTTCTATGACAACGGGGTCAGCCATGGGTTGGATCCTCCGATCCTGTGGTTGGAGCGAACCGCGCGAAGTTGCGGGCCGCGGTTTCGAGATCGTCGAGTTCGTTGACGAGGAAGACCTCGATGGCGGCTCGGGCCCGGGTGAGCCCGTCCGGGTTGATGCTGTAAAGGCGCCGGCGGCCATCGCGACGCTCATCGACGATGCCCGCATCGAGCAAGATCCGGAGATGCTGCGAAACAGCCGGCCGGCTCACCGGAAGCGTGTCAGCAAGTTCAGACACCGAGACCGAGCCGAGCTCGGCCAATCGGGCGAGTATCTCGCGTCGTCGCGGTTCGGAAATCGCTTCCAGCGGATGCACATGCGTTACGTTAGCC
>JABDJU010000064.1 GCA_013003325.1 Acidimicrobiales bacterium | reverse complement strand
AGACTGTCCGATGCCACGCCGGGAGGCCAGCGGCGGCTGACCAGCCAGCGGGAACCGTCCGTTGTTTCTCGCGGATCCCAGACCCGCTTGATCCCAATCGTCATGGTGGGCAGCCTATTCGGTGGTCGCGCACCCATCTCGAAACCGAAACGGGTTGGTACTCAGGGCTGTGCGGCGCGTTCGGTTGTTTTGCCGGCCGATGCTGGCTCGAAGAATGTCTTGCTAGCGCTTGCGGGGCTGGTCGGCGGCCTTGAGTACTTTGCCGCCGGCGTCCATGATGCCGGCTTTGCTCCCGATCGACAGCGAGTTGGCCAGGAACAGGTCCTCGCGGTTGATCACAATCCAGCGGTACCCATCGACCTTTTTCAGACGCTTGAAGGCCGCTTTGAACTGCTTGGGGTCGTCCTCGACCACCACGGAACCTTTCGCCGAAACCAGATCGGCGGCTCCACTGGGGTCTGGTTGCGCTTCGAAAATCCGTGTGGCTGCCTCGAGCAGCCCGTTCTTGTCGAGTCGGCTCATTCGCCATCCTCCGAGACAAGTACGCCTTTGATGAACGACACGGCCGCCTCTGCGCCCTCGCCCTCTCCTGACACGGTTACCTCGTCGCCGGTTGAGGCGCCGAGGGTCAGCACGCTGAGAATGCTGGCCGCGTTTGCGACTTTCTCACCCTTCTGGATGGTGACCGTTGCTTCGCTGTTTTTCATGTGCTCAACGATGATCGAAGCCGGTCGGGCGTGGAGGCCCGAAGGATTCAGAATTGTGATTGACTCGACGTTCGTGGTATCCACGGTTTCTCCTTGGCTCTCCATTGATGTCGCGATTGCTTCCATGAGGCGGCTGCCCGGCTGGACCCCTTCCTCTTCCATGATTGTCCGCCACCCCTTTGTGTCGAGCGCCTGCCGCAGCATATCTGCTCCCGCGACGTCGGCGTGCGGGGGAAGCGACAGCGACGCCGCGATTGCCCGCCCGTGGGATTCGATCGGCAGGTCCATCTCGTCGGCCGCCACGGCGGGGCCCAGCAGCCGTTCGTTTGCCGATAGCTTCTGAAGCGGATTCCGGGCGACTCTGAGCAGGGCGTCGGCGATTGAGCTGTCGGCAAAGCGATGGAGGGAAGCCGCCGCTGTCGCCTCGAGATGCTCCTTTGACATGTGCGGATGGCGATCGGCGAGAACGGTGACCATATTGGAGGCAATGATCCCGACATCCTCTGCGATGGCCGGGTGGGTGATCGCCTCGTGAATGAACTCGTAGCCCCGTAGGAGCCCTTCAAAGGCAACCGTTGCATGTAGTCCATTGACCAGCCAGAGCTTGCGGGTGAGGTAGGCGTCGATGTCGTCGACGAGCTGGATGCCCTCAGGCGGATCCTGGCCAACCCATTGGTGGGCATCGACGAAGAACTCAAAACTCGCCTCGACCGACACATCGAGGCCCTGGGCCGGAATCACAATCCGGTCTACCACGACCTCCGGGAATCCGACGTCGCCGCGGGTGAGGTCGCCGGCTATCGCTTCTTCGAGGAGACCAGAGTTGGGATGCGTGTTTTCGCACGCGATCACGTTCACGGCCGGCCGGGTGTTCTTGTTGAGCCCGTCGCGGATGGGTGGGGCGACGATCGGCAGAATCGAACCGCCCACCGCCGTAGCGACGAGGTCGGCCTGGGCCACTGCCGCGATTACGGCCTCCTCGTCCTGGGCGGCGACGGCGCCGGTGATCGCGACTGCCTCGATCGTGCCATCGGTGTGGTGCAGGCTGAACTTTTTCTGGTCAGAAAGCTCGCGAATCAGATCGAGATCGGCATCGACAACCGTGATCGCATAGCCGGCGTCATGCAGGACAGGGGCCACCAGTCCACGGCCGATGTTGCCGCCCCCGAACACGACTGCGTTCACGACGGCCGTAGGGCGTCGAGAATCACCTGGGCATCGTCGGTCGTCCAGAGCCGCTTACATACCTCTTCGTCCTGGAGGACCTCGGCCAGCTCCGAGAGTATGTCGATATGGTCTTCGCCCGTGGCGGCGAGGCCGATGACGAGGTGCGCTTCTCCCTCGGCGCCCCACTTGACCCCGTCCCGATATTGGAGCACGACGATGCCGGTTCCCTGGACGCTGTCCTTCACCTCGAATGTTCCGTGCGGAAGCGCAACGCCATTGCCGAGATAGGTCGAAAATGAGTCTTCTCGCTTGTGCATCGCCGCAATGTATTCGGGACCGACCAGCTCGCGGGCAACCAGCATCGCTCCGGCCGCCTCGATCGCCTCGTGCTGGGAGTCGGCGGCCTGGTCGATCCGAATGTCGTCGATCGACAGTATCTCACCGTCCATGATCAGACCGCTGATTCGATTGATTCGCCCGCCTGGAGGCGGCCGACGAGCGCTTTGACTGCCGGGTCGTTGAAAAACATCTGAAATGGGACGATGGCAGCCGAAGGGATTTTGGCCTTCGCCTGTTTCGCCATCCCGGTGTGAACCAGAACGATGTCGGCATGCTCCGGGATCTGCTGAACGGGCGAGTGGATCACCTGAATGTCTAGCTTGGCCTTCTTGATCATCTTCTTGAGCTGGTTGGCGCCCATCAGGCTCGATCCCATGCCGGCCTCGCACGCGAACACGATGAGATGCACGTCAGACGGTTGTTTTACGACTTTGTCGCTCA
>JABDJU010000027.1 GCA_013003325.1 Acidimicrobiales bacterium | reverse complement strand
TCGCGAATACCGGCCTCTTCGAGGATCGAACGGGCCGCTCCACCGGCGATAACACCGGTACCGGGAGCGGCCGGCTTCAGCAGTACACGCCCGGCGCCCTGGGTTCCGATCACCGGATGGGTGATCGTGCCGCCGGCCATCGGGACATCGAACTGGAGCTTGCGCGCCTCCTCGGTGCCCTTCTGGATCGCGAGCGGCACCTCTTTGGCCTTGCCGTAGCCGAGACCGACGCGACCGTTCTGGTCGCCGAGAACGACCAGTGCGGTGAACGCGAAGCGGCGGCCACCCTTGACCACCTTCGCGACACGATTGATTGTGATCACTCGCGACTCGCGGCCATCGCCACGCGGGTTGTTTCCTTGCGGTTGTGCCATTGCTAGAACTCCAGTCCTGCGTCGCGGGCACCGTCGGCCAAGGCGGCCACCCGCCCTTGGTAACGGTTGCCGCCTCGGTCGAACACAACGGAGGTGACGCCGGCAGCTTTGGCCCGCTCCCCCAGCGAAGATCCGACGGCTTTGGCACCTTCAACGGTGCCCGATCCGTTGCGGAAACCCGATTCGTAGGTCGACGCCGCCGCCAGGGTCGTTCCCGTAGCGTCGTCGATCACCTGCGCGCTGATGTGCTTGTTCGAACGGAACACCGCCAAACGGGGACGTTCGGGGGTTCCGACGACCTTTTTGCGGACGCGGTGCCGACGCCGCTGCTTCAATTCGCTCTTCGTCGCCATCACTTACCTGCCTTTCCGGCAATGTCTCTGAGGCCTACTAGGCAGATCATTACTTGCCTGCCTTTCCGGCAATGTCACTGAGGCCTACTAGGCAGATCATTACTTGCCTGCCTTTCCGGCCTTGCGGATGATGCGCTCGCCGGCGTACATGACACCCTTGCCCTTGTACGGCTCGGGCTTGCGTAGCGAACGGATTTCCGCGGCGGTCTGGCCGACCACCTGTTTGTCGATCCCGTTCACGATGATCGTGGTGTTGTCCGGCAGCTCGAAGGTGACGCCTTCAGGAGCCTCCACGTCGATCGTGTGGCTGTAGCCGAGCGACATTTCCAACTTGGTGGGTCCCTTGGCGAGAGCACGGTAGCCGACACCCACGATCCTCAGTTCCTTCTTGAAACCGTTGCTCACGCCTTCAACCATGTTTGAAACCAGCGACCGTGACAGGCCGTGAAGGGCGCGGCTGTGGCGCTCCTCGTTGGCCCGTTCGAGGGTGAGTACGTTTTCGTCTTTGTTGATGCTGATCCCTTCGGGCAGCGTGTGGTTCAGCGTTCCTTTGGAGCCCTTCACCTCGACGTCGCTGCCCGAAATGTTCACCTCGACGCCGCTCGGCACCTCTATGGGGGTTTTCCCGATACGAGACATAATTCCTTGCTCCTACCAGACGTAACAGAGAACCTCGCCACCGACCTTGGCCCGACGGGCCTCACGATCGGTGAAAAGTCCCTTGTTGGTGGACAGAACCGCTACACCCAGCCCGCCATAGACCCTGGGGATCTCATTGGAGGCGGTGTAGACCCGCAGACCGGGCTTGGAAACCCGCTGCAGGCCAGAGATCACCCGAGCTCGCTCCGGTGAGTACTTCATGTTGATGGTCAGGGTCTTGCCCGGGCCCTGTGAGTTGTCGGCCATCGAGTAGGACCCGATGTACCCCTCCTTGTACAGAAGGGCGGCGAGAGCCTCCTTCAACTTGGAGCCCGGCATCGACACCTCATCGTGCATAGCGATGTTGGCGTTGCGAATGCGGGTGAGCATGTCGGCGATTGGATCGGTCATCGTCATTGTTGGCTCCTCCTCACCAGCTCGCCTTGGTAACGCCCGGGATTTCACCGTTGTGGGCCATCTCCCGAAGGCACACCCGGCACAGGCCGAAACGCTTGTACACACTCTTTGGCCGACCACAGTTCTTGCAGCGGGTGTAGGCCCGCACTTTGAACTTGGGCTTCTTCTGCTGCTTTTCGATCAGTGCTTTCTTGGCCATTACTGGGCCTGTCCTTCGCGTCGGAACGGGAAACTGAAGGCGTCGAGCAACGCCTTGCCGTGTTCGTTGGTGGTTGCAGTAGTGACGATCGTGATATCCATCCCTCGGGTCACGTCGATCGTGTCGTAGTTGATCTCGGGGAACATCAACTGCTCGTTGAGACCGAAGGTGTAGTTGCCCCGGCCATCGAACGAGCGTGGGTTGAGCCCACGGAAGTCGCGGATACGGGGAATGGCGAGCGTGACCAGGCGATCGAAGAACTCCCACATCCTGTCGCCCCGCAAGGTCACCTTGGCGCCGATCGCATTGCCCTGGCGGAGCTTGAAGCTGGCCAGCGATTTCTTTGCCGTGGTGACCACCGGCTTCTGCCCGGTGATCGTTCCGAGGTCACGGGTGGCGTTCTCGAGGTTCTTGCTGTTCTGCAACGCCTCGCCAACACCCATGTTGACCACGATCTTTTCGATCTTGGGCACCATCATCACGTTGGGTAGGCCCAGGTCCGTGAGCAGTTGGGCGCGCACCTCGTCGTTGTACTTGGCCTTCATGCGAGGCATGGTGAGTTCAACTGCGCTCATCAGACCTCTCCCTCAGGAATCTCGGCACCGGTGCGCTTGCAGATGCGGATCTTGGTCCCGTCATCGTTGACCTTGTAGCCAACTCGGGTGGGCTTGGAATCATCGGGGCTGAGCACGGCCACGTTCGACACGTGGAGCGGCATCTCCTTGTCGATGATCCCGCCGGGATCTTCCGCGCTCCGCGGCTTGGTGTGGCGCTTGGCGATGTTGACACCCTCGACGATGACCTTGTCGAGCGCCGGGAACGCCTCGGTTACCACGCCGTCGCGGCCTTTGTCCTTGCCGGCCAGCACGCGGACCTTGTCTCCCTTACGGATCTTCATCAGATCACCTCCGGGGCGAGCGACACGATTCGCATGAACCGCTTGTCGCGCAGTTCACGACCAACCGGGCCGAAGATACGGGTTCCACGAGGCTGCTGCTGCTCGTTGATGAGCACCGCAGCGTTCTCGTCGAAGCGGATGTAGCTACCGTCGGGCCGACGGCGTTCCTTCTTGGTGCGGACGACGACGCATTTCACGACGTCGCCCTTCTTCACCTGAGCGCCGGGGATGGCGTCTTTGACGGTCGCCACGAAGATGTCTCCGATACCTGCGTAGCGGCGCTTCGACCCTCCGAGGACCTTGATGCAAAGCACCTCGCGAGCACCCGAGTTGTCGGCCACCCGCAGCCGGGATTCCTGCTGGATCATCGTGCACGCTCCAGGATCTCGAGGAGACGCCAGCGCTTGTTCTTGCTCAGCGGGCGGGTCTCAGTGATACGCACTCGGTCGCCGACGTTGAGTGTGTTGTCCTCGTCGTGGACGTAGTAGCGAGCGCGACTCTGGACGGTCTTGGAGTATTGGGGGTGGCGCGAACGGCGGGTCACCTCGACGATGGCGGTCTTGTCCATCTTGTTCGAGTGCACGACGCCCTCTCGGACCTTGCGGTTGTTTCTGGGCGCCGCCTGGGTTGCGGTTTCTTCGGCCATCACTGGGCTCCTGCTAATTCACGACGACGTTGCTCGGTCTTGATGCGAGCGACGCCTTTCTTGACCTCCCGGATGCGAGAGGGATTGGCGAGCTGCCCGGTGGCGAGCTGGAACCGGAGGTTGAAGAGTTCCTTCTTGGCCTCGGTCAGGCTCTCGACGAGTTCGGCGTCGGACTGTTCGGTCATTTCTTCAGCCATCGAATCCATCCTCTCGGGTAACGATCTTGGCCCGTATCGGGAGCTTCTGGATCGCACGATTGAGCGCACCTTTTGCGATCTCCTCGTCGGGGAACGAGAGCTCGAAAAGCACACGACCGGGCTTCACCACCGCAACCCAGTGCTCAGGGTTGCCCTTGCCCGAGCCCATACGGGTTTCGGCCGGCTTGGCGGTCACCGGCTTGTCGGGGAACACGTTGATCCACACCTTGCCGCCCCGCTTCACGTGACGGGTCATGGCGATACGGGCGGCTTCGATCTGCCGGCTGGTGATCCAGCCCGGCTCGAGCGCCTGAATGCCGTACTCGCCGAAGTTCACCTGGGTAGCACCTTTGGCAGCTCCCCGCATCCGGCCCCGCTGGTGTTTGCGATGGGCCACCTTCTTGGGCATCAACATGTCAGTCACCATCTCCGGGTCGGAACGACAGATCTTCGCTCTTGTCCTTCAGCGACGCCTCGATGGCCTCTTCCTCGGCCAGGAGACGTTCGAATTCGGGGTCGGCCTCGCGCACCAGCGGTGCGGGCTCGGCGGCGGTATCGGGCTCCTCGGTCTTGGCCGGGCGGCGGCGTGAGGACACCACCTTCTTGGGCGCCTCACCGACACCGGCCGCAGCGGCGGCCGCTGCCGCCGCTTCCTTCGCAGCGCGGTCGGTGACCGAGCTCTTGTAGGGCAGGATGTCGCCCTTGTAGAGCCACACCTTCACACCGATTCGACCGTAGGTCGTGTGGGCTTCACGGATGCCATAGTCGACGTCGGCCCGAAGCGTGTGCAGAGGAACTCGGCCCTCGCGATACCACTCGGTGCGGCTCATCTCAGCACCGCCGAGGCGGCCCGAGCACTGGATGCGGATGCCCTTGGCCCCGGCTTTCATCGCCTGCTGTACCGCACGCTTCATCGCACGACGGAACGCCATGCGGCCGGCCAACTGATCGGCAACCCCTTGGGCGATCAGGGCGGCGTCGAGCTCGGCACTCTTGATCTCGATGATGTTGAGCTTCACCCGCGGGTTTCCGGTGAGCTTGCTCAATCCCTGACGGAGACGGTCGGCCTCGGAGCCCTTGCGGCCGATCACAATGCCAGGACGAGCGGTATGCACGTCGATCTGAAGCTTGTCGCGCGTGCGCTCGACCTCGATGCGGCTGATAGCTGCGTTGGGCAGCTCGTTCATCAGGTAGTTGCGGATGTTGCGGTCTTCGATCAGGTAGTCGCGGTACTGGTCGCGATCTGCGATCCAGCGAGACTTCCAGTCTGTGGTGATACCCAGGCGGAAGCCGTAGGGATTAACTTTCTGACCCATTTACTCTTCCTCTCCGGTTTCACGCTGGGATTTGGGTTTCAGGAACCCGGCGGCCTCGGCCGCTTCCTCGGTGGCGAACCAGACTTCGGCATTGGTGCGGTCATAGAAGCTCGATCCGGGAACGTGGTAGAGCTTCGAGCTGGCGTTGCCCTTGATCTCAAAGCCTTCGGGCATCGTGTCGGGATCGCCGTCGATGAGAGCGTGCGAGCCGTCACCGTAGGGTGACTGATCGACCGCGTTGACTTCGCCGTCGTCATCGCTGTCGATGGTGTCGCTGAACGCTTCGGATTCGGCATCGTGCTGAACCGCATCAGAGGATGTGGGGTCAGACCCCGCTGACCCTGCTGCCGCTGCAACCGCTTCGTCTTTGGGGTCAGACCCCACAGAAGCCTCATCGGCCTTGGCGGAATCGGCTTCGGCATCCTGTCGCGACTTGCGCACTCGTGCGGCGCGGTCGCCGCCCGCCTTCTTCCTGGCGCCACCTTTGGCCTCGAGCCGTCGGGCCCGACGATCGATCTCTTCGTCGGTCATCCGTGCCACCTCGACGGTGATATGGCAGGTGCGCTTGTTGATCCGGCCGGCCCGGCCGCGAGCGCGGGGACGGAAGCGTTTCAGCGTGGGCCCCTCATCGGCGTAACAGGCCGAGATGTAGAGCTCTTCGG
>JABDJU010000026.1 GCA_013003325.1 Acidimicrobiales bacterium | reverse complement strand
AAGCAGCTGATCGATCACGGCGCCGACCTGACCGCGCCGCGACACGTGCTGCACTACCTCTACTTCAGCGATGAGCAATCGGCGCAAATGGCGGCGGCCGAGGTGGCAGCACCATTCTCAGCCGAGGTGCGTTCCCCGAGCGAAGGGGTGACCGAATGGCTGGTGCTGTGCGAGGCCCACGATCACATGCTGAATCCTGAGACGGTTCGTGGCGATACCGACTTCTTCGAGTCCCTCGCCGAACGACATGGCGGAGATCACGACGGCTGGGAAGCGTCGGTCTGATCCAACCGCATCGCCAGCCCTCCGGCCTACCGGTCGCGAAACCCTGATCAGCCGGAGAGTCGGGCGGCTCTGGTCGGCCGGGCCAGTGCGACCCTGAGTCCGGGTGTGACACGATGGGTATCGCATGAGCGAACCACGACGGGAGACGGCGCCGGATTTCCTTCGGTCGCTGTGGTTCATGCCCGCGATGTTCGTGGCGGGTTCGCTTCTCGCTGGCTACGCACTCTCGAGCATCGAAATCTCCGACGACTTCTTGCTTTCCGGTCTGATCTTCAGCGGCACCGCCGAGAATGCTCGCCAGCTTCTCGCCGTCATTTCGGGAACGATGATCACGGTGACCGGGCTGGTGTTCGTGCTCACGGTGATCGCCCTTCAGATCGCGTCGACCCAGTTCTCGCCGCGACTCTTGCGATTCTTCCTCCGCGACTTTGGAACCCGCCTCGTGCTGAGCACGTTCGTCGCCACCTTTGCCTACAGCCTGGCGGGATTGTTCACCGTGGGAAACGATGTGAACAACGGCGAGGAGTTCCTGCCCCAGATCGCGGTGACCGGTGCGTTGCTGCTGGCCCTGATAAGCGTCGGAATGCTCGTCTACTACATCCAGCACATCACCAATTCGATCAGGATCGACACGGTGATCAAGGCGGTGGAGGAATCGACGGTCCAATCGATCAAACGTTTGCTACCTGACCCCGTGAAGGAGTCGCCGACGACGCCTTCGCTCGGCGATGCGCCGGCGGACTCGATGATCGTGCCGATCGAACAGGCCGGCTACGTGCAGGATTTCGACCTCGAAGCGCTTGGACGACTGGCGGTCTCGGAGGGGATCATCATCAAGGTTCGGGCCAAGATCGGTCACCACCTGGTGGACGGAAACGCCGTGGCATTCGCCTGGAAACCCGACGGCGGATCGACGAACGCCGAAGCGATCACCGACGCCGTGAACAAAGCAACGCTGATCAAGGTGGAGCGTCGCACCGATCACGATGTTGGTTATGGGCTGCGTCAGCTGATCGATGTTGCGATGCGGGCTATGGCTCCCTCTGTCAACGATCCGTACACCGCCGTGCAGGCGATACATCACCTGGCGGTAGTGCTGGCTGCTCTGGCTCGGGTGAGCACGGACAACCGGTTGTGGTTCGACGACTCGGGAGACGTGCGAGTGTCGGTACCGGAAGTGCCTTTTGAACAGCACCTCAAAACGGTGAGCAGTCACCTGCGACGCTCGGCAGCCGATCGACCCCGGGTCGTCGTGGCGCTGTTGCGCATGCTCGAGAGTGTGGCCGTGGCCGGTACCACCCCATCACGAAGGCAGGCCATCGCCGAAGAAATCGAGCTGGTGATGCACGATGCGGTTCGGGAGATCAAGCAACCGGCCGACCTCGAGTACGCGAGAATCATGTACGACGCCGCACTTCACGCCGCCACCCACGGCGAGGTGACCCATACCGAGCGGTGAGCCGGGTGCTGAGAATGACCGGCCTGAGGTTTACGACGATGTTGTACTCGGGCTGTGTCGCTTCGGTGCGCGAGTCAACAGCTCTACGACGGTTGAGTGTTCGAGTTCGCCGTCCAGGTCGACCGCCACGACAACAAGTTCGGGTCCACCGATCTCGAGCGCCACCTGAAGGCACGCCCCGCATGGAAAGGTGAGGTCGTTGCCGGTTCGCTCCGAACAGACCGCCAGCATGACCGGCTGCTGACGATGTGTTACGGCGCTGAACAATGCCACCCGTTCAGCGCACATCGCCAAGCCGAGCGACACGTTCTCGACGAGCGCACCGCTGATGGTGTCGCCGCCGGATGTCAGGATGGCTGCCCCCATCGGAAAGTGGGTGTACGGGGCGTAGGCGTGTTCTCTCACAGCAGCCGCTGAGGTAGCCACGGCACGCATCGCTTCATCGACATCGGTCATGGCTGAAACCTACCGCCCGTCGTACAGACGTTCAACGGCCGGTAGGGCCCCGGGGACAGGCTTCTACCGGCCGTTGGGAACGGGATTGGGGGATTCAGGTGGGGTCATCAAGTGCTGACGGTTCGACGCGCTCCGTTGACGAGAAAGCCAACGACCCACACCGCAGCAGCAACGATTGCAACCCACAGAAGGGCCTCGACGAGGAACGACGCACCAAAGAGAAGAGCAACGATTACGGCCAATACGATCCAAGCGGTTGTACTCACAGTGTTTCTCCGTTTCTGCCGGACCACTTCCGGCGACGAAAGGAGACTTCCCGACAAGTGAAGATCCAAACCTCATAGATCACGGTTTTTCACATCTTGCTTCGATGTCCGCGAATCACCGCAGATGATCGATCGACCGCAGCAGTGCCGTGGGTCAGCTGGTCCGCGTGATGCAGAGAACGGCTCGATCGTCGTCGTTGAGGCCGTCGCCCGCGGTGAGATCGAGTACAAGCTGTGGCGAGAGCTCGACAGCGGTAGCGTCCAGAGAGGCAACGAAAGCCTCGACCGACTCATCGATGGGCTCGTCACGCCGTTCGACAACGCCATCGGTGTACAACACCAAAACGTCCCCGGTCTCCATGATCCCGGCAGAAGCTTCTGCTGCCTCATCAGACGCGAAAACGGCACCGAGCGGTGGCATCAGAGCTTCCGGGTCACCGATCGTGGCGGTCCGGCTGGCCGATTTGAGCACCGCTGGCAGGTGACCGGCCGACGCATACCGGATCTTGCCTGAAATCCGATCGATACTGGCGATTGCGGTGGTGACGAACGGGGTGTCCTCGCCCAGAACCGCACCCGTCAGACTGGCGGCCGCACCGAGCACCGCCGCCGGATCCCCTTCGTTCTGAACGACCAGCGTGCGGAGCAGGTTGCGCATCGAGCTCATCTGCGCAGTAGCGGCCAGCCCGTGCCCGGACACATCGCCGATAAAGGCCACAAGCAGGTCGTCCAACACGACTACGTCGTAAAAATCCCCGCCGAGCCGGTTCCGATCAGTCGCCGTTGCTTCGTACACCGCGTCGAGATGCCAACCATCCAACTCGGGCAGGCGAGCTGGGAGGACGGCCCGCTGCAACGTCGATGCGGTTTCCCGTTCGATGTCGTACCGCCAGCCGCGTCGGAGGGCGCTGACCGCAAGATCGGCGATGGTTCGCACCTGTTCGCGAGCTTCGGATTCGGAATGGGCCAGCGTCAACGCATCGGGTGGGGGGACGAGATCGAGCACGAAAAGGTCGGTTCGGTAGCGAATCACATCGTTGTCTGCGTCTCCAGACGGCAGATTGGTCTCGTAGAGCCTTGCGTCGTACCCGTAGCCGGCCAGTGCCTTGACCACAGTGGCCATGACGTCGGCTTTTGAGTCGTCGGTGTTCAGAGTGGCGGCAAGTCGCCGTAGCTCGTCGAGTCGTTTCAGGTTCTGTTCACGTGAGGTCACATCGAGTGCAACGCCGACAAGCTTGGTGGGTGCGCCATCGAGGTCGCGGAAGACGCGACCGTGACCCTCGATCCACAGCGGCTGGTGGTCGGCTCGCACCCCCTGATAGCAAACGAAGTACTCCTCGCCGTCCTCCAGGATCGACGAAATCAGAGTGCCAACCCGTTCCAGTTCCGTCGGGTGGACGAACGACATGAAGTCTTCGAATGTGCCGGAGAATCCACCCGGCTCCAATCCGTGTACGAGTTCCAGCGACGGCGACCAGCGAACCTCCCCGGTGGGAATGGCCCAATCGAAGATTCCCGAGCCACGGACCGACAGAGCAACCTCCAGTTCACGCTGGCGGTCTCGGAACTGAAGCAGTGCCGAGACACCCACGGTCAGGGCTTCATCGGTGATCGGCTCTCCCAGATGCATCGAAGCACCGGCCTGCAGCGTCCGTACGATCTGCTCTGGATCGGAGGATCGGTTCGTCCAGTGCAGGATGGGAATGTCGGCCGTGAGCGGGTCGCTGCGGAGAGCGCGTATCAGGTCGATGGGGTCTCCATCGCCCAGTTCGTTCCCGAGCACGATTGCGTCTGGGCGCCGCCTCGCAACGACGTCGGCTGCGTCAGCGGTTGCGGCGGCAACTGCCACGTAGCCGGCAGTCTCGAGGGCACCGATCGCCCTACCCCTTCGGTGATCCTGGATTTCGGCGACCAGAACTGTCCCTCGAAAGCCCGGAGCCGCTTGCTTCATCACTGCCTCACGCTAGCGGGCTCCGATGATGCGTCAATGGGCCGGTATGAACACTGCGATTGTTTGGCCGGGCCCAACGGTGGATACTCCAAGGGGCCGCTGATCCGCCGCTAGCCGAAAGCATCCACCGCTATGTCAACTCGCTCTGCCGCATACGTGATTGCCGAAACGCTGAGCCGTGCCGGCGTCTATGCAGTCTTCAGTCTGCCGGGCGAGGAGAACCTGCCGATGGTCGAGGCTTTGGATGCTGTTGGCGTGGAGATGGTCGTCTGCCGACACGAACAGCACGCGTCGTTCATGGCGGTTGCCCATGCACGGCTCACAGGTCGTTTGGCGGTGTGCATGGCCACACTCGGGCCGGGAGCCCTCAATCTATTCACCGGTCTTGCCCAGGCTGACCTCATAGGTGTTCCGGTTCTTGCGCTGACCGGGCAGAAACCGGCTCGCAAGAACACCGAAGGCCCGTTTCAGGTCGTTGACGTGGTCGGGTCGGCTCGACCCATCGTGGGTGGTGCCGTCAAGGTCATCGACTCCTCGACTGCACGAGCCCAACTCAACGATGCGATTTCGGTTGCCTTGCACCGTCGCACATCGGTGCTGGTGGAACTGCCCGAAGATGTCGCCGAGGAGCAGATCTCGCCGACACCGGCCGCCGTCACGGAGCGCCTGGCGCCGGTCGCCCCCTCCGACGCCGTGAAGGCTCTAGCTCACCGAATCAGCCGGGCGGCGCGACCCATTGTCCTGGCCGGGGTTGGCACAATCGGCGATGACAAATCGGCCGCCCTTGCCGACCTCGGCCGACGCGAAGGGCTCGGCCTGATCACAACCCAGATGGGCAATGGGGTGCTGCATCCTGATGCCTCGAATCTGATCGGAACACTCGGCATGCATCGGCCCGACTACATCACCGGCGTGGTGGATCAGGCTGATCTGGTCATTGCCTGCGGCTATCGACCCGTCGAACACCCGCCCCAGGCATGGCATCGCAACCCAGACCAGCCGGTTGTGCACCTCCACAGCGAGCCAGCCCGGCGAGCCGTGGCGTACGAACCCGAACTCGAGGTCGTCGGCGATATTGCCGACACGCTGAACCGACTTCATGATTTGAAGATCGATCGAGAATGGGTCGCCGCGCAAAAAGGCGCCGTCGCGACCTGCCTCGCCGACGAAGCGACGTCCTACGGCGCCAACTCGGTTGCCTCTGTGCCCGATCATGTGAAGGCAGGCGTCACCGATCAGACCGTCGTCGCCCTGGACAACGGTCTCTACAAACTCTGGTTCGCTCGCCGCTACGTTCCTGCCTCGCGGCACGGGCTGATGCTCGACAACGCGTTGGCAACCATGGGGGCCGGTCTGGCAACCGGGATGGCGGCAGCCCGACTCGGCAAGCCTGCCGTCGTAGTCACCGGCGACGGAGGGTTTCTCATGCACGGCCCAGAACTGGAAACCGCCCGCCGTCTCGGGCTTGATCTGACCGTGGTAGTGCTGCGTGACGACGCATACGGCTTCATCGAATGGCACCAGGACGAACAGGCCCGAACGCGTTCGGGCGTTGAGCTCACCAACCCCGACATTGAAGCATTCGCAGCCTCTTTCGGCGCCAACGCGATCACCGTCGAAGGCCCGTCCGGCCTGACAGCCGCATTGCAGTCCAGCGAGGGCATCACTGTGATCGATTGTCCCGTGACCTACGAGTGCAACGACCTTCTTGAACAGGGTGACCTGGCGGACCGTTTACACGCAATCGTCGCAACCTGAGCTCTACGGGTTTGGGAAGGCCCGGTTCGGGTAGTACTCGGGCATGTGCTCACATCCCCCAGCCGATGATCTCGCTCCGGCTGTTCGAGGTCCCGAGGACCCAACTGCCGCTAGCATCATATGAGCCGGCTCACGGAGACGAACGAAAGGGCAGGTCGATGACCGCCGAAATCACCATGACGTTGCCGGCAGAGTCTCGCTTCGTCGCCACCACCAGGGTCACAAGCGCCAGCCTCGCCGCCGAGCTCGAGTTCGGCGTCAACCGAATTGAAGAACTTCGGGCTGGAGTCAACGAACTTGCTGCCGTGCTCGTGGAATGGGCCGAGGATCACGATGCGAAGTCGATGACGCTCACGTTCCGTGTCGACGACGACCAGCTCGAGGTAATCGGGGAGGTCGTCGATGGCAACACCTCGAACGGGGCCCAAGCGGGTCTCGATGCGTTGACCGCACAGATCTTGGCTGGTGTGACAGACGAATACGAGATTTCTGGAGGTCGAGGTCGCATCGTAAAGCGCCGGGATCCCGAGTGACCGAGCGCCCCTCCGACGAAGCCGTCGATCGACTGTTCCGCCGCTACAAGGAACACGGTCGTCGACGCGACCGAAATGCGCTGGTCGAAGCCCACATTGGCTTCGCTCACCACATCGCACGCCGATACGGCAACCGCGGAGTGTCTGAGGAAGACCTACGACAGATCGCTCTCCTGGCGTTGGTGAAATCGGTCGACCGGTTTGATGTCGAGCACGGCGCGGCGTTCACTAGCTTCGCCGGCCGAACCATCGAAGGCGAGATCAAACGGTATTTCCGCGACGCCACGTGGGCGGTTCGGGTTCCCCGTTCAACGAAGGAACTTCACCTGTTGGTTCGCCGAGCCATCGACGAACTCTCATAGGAACTTGGTCGCTCACCCACAGTCCCCGAAGTTGCGACTCACCTCGATATCGACACCGATGATGTCGTCGAAGCCCTGGGCGCAGCGGCAGCGTTTTCTTCGACCAGCCTCGATGCTCCCAGACCAGGCGACGACGAGAGCGATTCGGATCGATCGAGCACGATCGCAGCCGAGGATCAGGTTCTCGCCAATGCGCCAGACCGCGTGTTGGTGCAGCGCCTGCTCGACCAACTGCCCGAGCGTGAACGCCAGATAGTGGAGTTGCGGTACTTCGAGGAGAAGACCCAGACCGAGATTGCCGAGATCGTCGGGGTGAGCCAGATGCACGTGTCCCGACTCTTGCGAAGGTCGTTCACGTTGATGCGTCAGCTCGCCGGCGAGACGACCGCCGGATGAACATCGCCCGGCCCTGAGGCGCTGCGTTCACTCCAATAGCGAACCGCTGGCGCTCACCTTGCCGTTGTCGTGTACCGCAGCGGCGAAGCTATCGGTTGCCTGGAGGGCCACGATGTCACACGGCATCTCGATGCCGGCCTCGTCCAGCGCCCGCTTGACAGCGATGATTGCGTCGCTTCGCACCTCGACCACATTGTGCTGAATCGGGTTGGCCCAGAACCGCGCCGCGATGTTCACCGTCGACACACCGAGATCGGTGACAAAGGCCTCCGGTTCACGGTCGGTTGAAACCCCCTCGACCGACTCCAGTGCGTTCACGATGAGTTCCTGCGCTTCGGTCAGGGAGTCTTCGTAGGACACGCCGACAGCGAAGTCGTCTCGTCGTAGATCGTTGGCGGTGGTGACGACAATCGCGTTCTTGTACACGTCGGCGTTGGGAATCACCACCAGACGACCGTCGAAGGTCGTGATCCGTGTCTCTCGGATCGTGATTCCCTCGACCGTCCCGCGCAAGCCTTCCACTTCGATCTG
>JABDJU010000009.1 GCA_013003325.1 Acidimicrobiales bacterium | reverse complement strand
GTCCCACTCCGGGGCAACCAAGCGGTTCAAGAAGACCGGGACCGGCAAGATCCGCCGGCGCAGCAAGAACCTGAACCACTTCAACGAGAAAATGAGCAGCCGACGCAAACGTCGGCTCGGGGGGCCCCAGCTGGTCTCCAAGGCCGACGAGAAGCGCGTCAACGAGATGCTGTCGAGCTGACCGGTTTCAGCCCTACCTAGCCACAGTCCAACCCACCAGATCGAGAGAAAGAGACCGTCATGGCACGCGTGAAGAGAGCTGTCCACTCAAAGAAGCGCCGCAAGGAGACCCTGGCCAAGGCCAAGGGCTACTACGGAAACAAGAGCCGCAGCGTGCGGGCCGCCAACGAGCAGGTAATGCACAGCGGCAACTATGCGTTTCGGGACCGCCGCGCTCGTAAGGGCGAGATGCGCCGACTTTGGATTCAGCGGATCAACGCCGCGTGTCGTGCCAACGGGACAACGTACTCGCGCTTCATCGCTGGTCTGAAAACTCAAGGCATCGAAGTCGACCGCAAGATGCTGGCCGACCTCGCCGTCACCGACGAGACCGCGTTTGCTGCCCTTGTCACCGCGTCGGGAGCCGCTGACGTCGCTGCTTGATGGCCGCCGCGCCCGCAACGAGAGCCCAGTATCGGGAACTCCGGAGCCTGCTCGCGAGCCCGACCTCACGTCGAGCCGCTGGAACCTTTGTCGTTGAAGGCTCGGTGTTGGTTGCCGAGCTGCTGGCGTCCGATCTCGAGGTTCGATACGTCGTCGGCATAGCCGAACTACTGGAGCCGTTTTCTGACGCCGCTGTCGACCTGTTCGAAGCACCCGATCGGCGGCTCAGCTCGATCCTGTCGACTCGGTCGCCGCAGCAGATCGCCGCCGTGGCCACGATCCCGTCGATCGAGCCGCTCCTTGACGGGCCGCTTCTGGCCCAGGTCGATATGGCTGACCCCGGCAACGTCGGAACGATGATCAGAACCGCCGAGGCGGCGGGACAGGCCGGCGTGGTGCTGGTGGGCTCATGTGCTGACAAGTGGAATCCGAAAGTGGTGCGAGCCTCAGCCGGCGCCTCGTTCCGCATGCCGGTCTCGCAATGCACCGAGGAGGAACTCTTCTCCTCCCGTTCGACCCCGGTCGTGGCCACCGTTCCTTCCGGAGGTTCCGACTACCACGCCGTCGACCTCCGCAACGCGACCATCTGCATCGGAAACGAGGCTCACGGGCTCAGTCCAGAGTTTGTCTCCCGCTGCGACGATGCGGTCACAATTCCCCTCGCTGGACCCACCGAATCTCTCAACGCCGCAGCAGCCGCCGCGGTCCTGGTATTTGCCGCCCGCGACCAACGACGAGCCGTTACGATCCCGACACCGACCCGAATGGACCGATAAGCCGTGAAAGTACGAGGTGACATGCCCGAGTTGTCGTCGACAGACGCTGTGTTGGCCGAACTCAACGGCGCGGTCGAGGCCATCGTGGCCAACGCTGAGGAGGCGGGGGACATCGAGACCCTCGACTCGCTCGAATCGGGCGCGTTCGGCAAGGCGGGCCCCATCGCGTCGGCGCGCAAAGCCATCGGTGAAGTGCCACCTCACGAACGAAAGCTGCTCGGGTTGGCGGTGCAAGAATCCAAGACCGCCGTCGAGACGGCGATCGCCAGCCGCCGGGGCGCTCTCGTCGATGGTGAGCGATCCCGTCGACTCGAGGCCGAACGCATGGATCTCAGCGAGGTGGTCGGAGAGCCCCGGGTCGGGCACATCCATCCCCTCACCCAGGCGTGGGAAGAACTGGAAGACACCTTCATCGGCATGGGCTTCAGGATCGCCGAAGGCCCTCATGTCGAAACCGACTGGCACAACTTCGACGCGCTGAACATTCCCAAGGGTCACCCTGCTCGCGACGCATTCGATTCGCTCTACGTGAACAACGGCGATCCTGGGAGCACGGTGCTTCGGACCCACACGTCGCCGGTTCAGATCCGCACCATGCTCGAGGACGATCCGCCGATTTACATCGTGGCCCCCGGCAGAGTGTTCCGGCGCGATACCGCCGATGCCACCCACCTCCCGGTCTTCCATCAGATCGAAGGCCTCGTGATCGATCGCACGATCTCGCTGGCTGATCTGGCCGGCACGATTGAGGAGTTCACCCAGGCGTTTTTCGGCAAGGGCTTCCACAGTCGCCTGCGGCCCAACTACTTCCCATTCACCGAGCCGTCGGCCGAGTTCGACATCCAGAGACCCGACGGGTCCTGGCTCGAACTGGGCGGTTGCGGGGTCGTGCACCCCCATGTGCTGAAAGCAGGTGGCATCGACCCCGAGGAGTGGAGCGGGTTCGCATTCGGGTTCGGGATCGATCGATTCCTGACCATCAAACATGGTGTCGATGACCTCCGCGATGCGTTCACCAACGACGTCCGCTTTCTCGAGCAGTTCTAGAAAGGTCCCGTATGCGCGCCGTGCTTTCGTGGATGAGAGAGTTCGCCCCAATCGAGGGCGAGCCTGATCAGATCGCCGCACAACTGACCAGTATCGGCCTCGTGGTCGAGGGCGTCGAGACCGTCGGCTCAAGCTGGGACGGAATCGTCGTCGCCCGAGTCGTCGCCCTCCGGCCCCATCCCGAGGCCGACAAGATCCAACTGGTGGATGTCGAGGCGGGCGATGGCGCACCGGTTCAGGTCTGCTGCGGCGCCTTCAACATGGCGGTCGGTGACAAGGTGCCGTTCGCGACCATCGGCACGGTGATGCCCAACGGTATGGAGATCGCCCAGCGCAAGCTCCGCGGCGAGATGTCAAACGGCATGTTGTGCTCGGGGGCCGAGCTCGAGCTCTCCGATGATCACGACGGCATCATGATTCTCGATCCCGATCTTGCATTGGGTCAGCCGCTGGCGACGGTGCTCGGCGTCACGGCCGAAACGGTATTCGATATTGACGTGGAGCCGAACCGACCAGAGGCTCTGAGTGTGATCGGGATCGCCCGTGACCTCGCGGCCAAACAGGGCGTGCCCTTTGCGCTGCCCGAGCCCGCGGTTCCCGCAGCCGGAACCGACGCCGGGGACGTGTGCTCAATTCGGATTCAAGATGGGGACCTGTGCCCCCGGTTCGCGATGCGGGTGCTGCGAAACGTGACCAATGCGCAGTCGCCGGCATGGATGCAGGCCCGACTCGACGCGGCCGGAATGCGACCGATCAGCACGATCGTCGACATCTCCAACTACGTGATGCTCGAGACGGGTCACCCCAACCACACCTTCGACCTCGACACCGTCCCGGACGGCCAACTGATCGTGAGGCGAGCCCGTGAGGGCGAAACCCTCACGACCCTCGACGGCGTCGAACGACATCTGCTGGTTCCCGACGGATCCGGCATCGGACGAGGACTAGGCGACGGCGTCATCGCGAATCGTGACGACGACCCGATCAGCTTGGCCGGGGTCATGGGCGGTTTCGACACCGAGATCTCCGATGCCACGACCAACGTCTTGCTGGAGGCTGCGGTCTGGGATCGCATGAGCATCGCCCACACCTCGAGACGGCTCAACCTGAGAAGCGAAGCGTCGACCCGTTTCGAGCGGGGCGTCGACCCGCTCGGGGTCGAGCGGGCGCTCGATCGCTTCTGCGAGCTGGCGGCAGAACTCACCGGGGCCCAGATCGCCCCCGGTGTGGTTGTCGCCGAGCCCCACCCGATCGAGGCCACGGTGGTGTCCACGAGGGTGCACCGCGTGAATCACCTGCTTGGCACCGACCTGGCCGCCGACAAGATGATCGATCTCCTCAGTCCGATCGGCTTCGATTGCAGCCCCGTCTACAACAACGAAGCCGGAGCCGCCACCTTTGATGTCTCGGTCCCGACCTGGCGTCCTGACGTCGGCCTCGAGGCCGATATCGCCGAGGAGGTAGGGCGACACTTCGGATACGACAACATCGAGAACCGGGTGCCGGTATCGCTCCAGGCGGGCCAGCTGAGTGATGCCCAGTCCGCTCGCCGCAACATCCTGCGGGCCTTTGCGGCGGCGGGATGCTCCGAAGCGATGCCGATGCCGTTCTTGGCCCCCGGAGACCTCGCCGCCGCCGGACTCGGGGGCGATGGATTGACCCTCACGAATCCCTTGGTGGCTGAGGAGTCGGTGCTACGCACCTCGCTCCTGCCCGGCTTGTTGAAGGCCCTCGCCTACAACCAGCATCGCGGCAACCACGATGTTCGTCTCTTCGAGATGGGGGCGGTATACCTGCCACGGCCTGATGGCGAATTGCCGGACGAACCCTGGTGGGTGGCTGCTGTTCTGGGCGACGCCGACGCCAGCGACGCGGTGACGACGTTGCGCTTCGTGGGTGCGTTCCTTGGTCTCGACCTGCGCGTCAAGAACGAAACCCGGGATGGGCTACACCCGACCAGGTCGGCTGCGGTCATCTTCCGCGGCAAGACGATCGGCGAGGTGGGTGAGGTCGATCCCAGCGCCATGGAGCATTTCGAGGCCAGCGGCCGGGCTGGCTGGCTTGCCCTGCAGGTCGATCCGCTGGTAGCCGGCCTCAGCTCGGTGCCCAAGGCGAAGAAGGTCAGCCGCTTCCCGACCAGCGACCTCGATCTTGCTTTCGTGGTTCCGAACGAGGTTCCCGCCGACGCGGTCCGGGACTCCCTACTGAAAGCCGGGAAGCCGCTCACGAGGTCCGTGGAGCTGTTCGACGTGTTCCGGGCTGAGTCGCTGGGCGAGGACGTCCGATCGCTGGCATTCTCGATCCGACTCCAGGCCGATGATCGAACCTTGAGTGACGACGACGTCTCATCGGCTCGAAAGAAGATGATCGACGAAGCCGTGAAGCGGCACAGCGCCCAACTGCGCTGAATCCGCCAGCTCGTCAGTCTCCGGAATCGTCGAGCTGTTGGAGCATGAGTACCCCGGCGATGCTCATGAAATGGTGCTCGGTCACCAGGCCGACCAGCAGACCTTCGTCGACGACCGGGAGCGCCCCGATTCCGAAGGACCTCATGATCTCCAGCGCCCGCAGCGGCGCCATCCCGGGCGGCACGCAGACCGGATCGGTGTGCATCACGTCGTTGACCGACAGGGCACCCCACCCCGATCCGTCGTCACCGCTGGCCATCACCCGCAGCAGCCGGCGATACGAAAGGATTCCGACCACACCGCCGTCGTCTTCCACCATTACCTGACGCAACCGATGCCAATCCATCAGGTTGGCGACCAGGTCGAGGGGGTCCTCGGGTGACACCGTGACCAGGTCTGTCACCATGATCTGTTCGACCGTTCGGAAGTTGTGCTCCCAGCTGCCGCCTTCCTCGATGTTGGCCGGTGTCCACTCCGACACCGGACTACCCACCTTCTGCCGCGACGCGATTGCTGCGGTGAGCGAGTTCAAGCGCTGGCCGAGGCCACCGTGGGGTTTCATCGCTCGCATCGATCCGATCTGCCATCGGCTCCCGGTGTAGCCCGACTTCACCCGCCGCTCGATGACTCCGAGATACCGGGAGATGTCGCTCGAGTCGACCCCCATCGACGCCAACCCGGTCTCGGCCATCGGCAACAGCGTTTCGAGGATCAACGTCGGAGCTGGATAATCGTTGTCATCGATCCAGGTCATCGATGCGGCGAGACCTTCCCGTGCCGCGCTCACGAAGTTGGCCCTGGCGATGTCGAAACTGGCGACCCGGCGAATCTCGCCCAAGGTCTCGGCGCCGCCCTTCATCAGGCCGAGCCAGAAGGCGGCGTTGGCGACCTCGTCGGTCGTCGATGGGCCCGACGGCAGGATTCGATTCTCGATCCGTAGATGCGGCACTCCGTTCATGATCCCGTAGCACGCCCGGTTCCAGCGCCACACCGTGCCGGTGTGCAGGCACACCGCGGCGAGGGACGGAATGTCGCCTCGTTCCAGGACGGCGAACGGGTCCTCGTGGTCGTCTGGGGCGAGCAGGGGTCGAT
>JABDJU010000322.1 GCA_013003325.1 Acidimicrobiales bacterium | reverse complement strand
CCCCGGGTAGTGCTCGGTGGCCTGGTCGGCGGCGCCCTCGCCCTCTCCGGCTCCGCCTATCAGGGTGTATTTCGGAACCCGCTGGCCGACCCGTTCCTGCTCGGAATCGCCGCCGGTGCCGGCCTCGGCGCCAGCATCGCACTCGTACTGGGCTTCGACTGGACGCTCGGTCCGATCGGGGCGCTCCAGATCCTCGCCTTTCTGGGCGCGTTGATTGCGGTCGGCGTGGCGATGCTGATCGGACGGGCGGCGCCGAACCAAACGGCGTCGCTGCTCCTCGCCGGTATCGCCACCGCATCCTTCTTCACCGCCCTGCAGACCTACGTGCTGAGCCGAAACGTCGACTCCCAGCGTTCAATCATCTCGTGGCTGTTCGGATCGCTGGTCGGTGCGACGTGGGATCGGGTGACGGTCCTCGGGTTCTATGTACTGATCTGCGGTAGCGTTCTGTTCGCTCTGCGTCGTCAGCTCGATGTGTTGCGGGTGGGGGAGCGGGAGGCCACCGCGCTCGGGCTCGATCCGGGTCGGGTCAAACTGCTCGTACTCGTCGCCGCATCACTCCTCACCGCTGCTGCGGTTTCGGTCAGCGGCCTCATCGCGTTCGTCGGGCTTGTCGTTCCCCATACGATTCGCCTCCTCGCCGGATCGAGCTACCGACTAGTGGTGCCGCTGTCCGCCGCTGCGGGCGCATCTTTCTTGATCCTCGCCGATCTGTTCAGCCGCACCGTCAACTCACCGGCCGAGTTGGGCATCGGGGTGGTCACCTCGTTCGTCGGTGCCCCGTTCTTCGCGTTCCTGCTGTTCCGAACCAAGGCGGGATCGCTATGAGCGAGGCCATCGTCATCGACCGATTGTCGGTTACCTACGGCGAGGTCACCGTCCTATCCGACGTGTCGGCTCGGGTCCCGGCCAATCAGTGGACCGCACTGCTGGGCCGGAACGGAGCGGGCAAATCGACCCTCATCTCTGCGGTGGTCGGCGTCGGTCCTGGGGGAGAATCGGTGTCGTTCCCCCTGCATGAGGGGCCGAGAGCAACGTTCTGTGCCTACGTGCCCCAGAACCCAGTGCTCCCTCCGGGAATGACCGTCGCCGAATATGTGCTGCTCGGTCGGACCGCCCACCTGGGATGGTTGGAAAGCGAAGGCCCCGACGACCGGGAGCGGGCCAGCCGTGCCATCTGCCAACTCGACCTCGCTCCTTTCGCCGAACGCTACTTGAGCGATCTTTCCGGCGGTGAGGCCCAGCGGGCCGTGCTGGCCCGAGCACTCTGCCAGGACGCACAAATCCTCGTACTGGACGAGCCCACGAGCTCGCTCGATGTTGGGCACCAGCTCGAGGTTCTCGATCTTGTGAAGGCGCTGGCCCTGGAAGAGGGACTCACCGTGCTTTCGGCCGTTCACGACCTCACCGCCGCCGCTCGATACGCCGATGCTGCGTTGATCCTCGACGGCGGGCGTCTCGTCGCGTCCGGGGCGACCTCGGAGGTACTCAACTCGGAGCTGTTGAGCCGCCACTTCGATACCCCGCTACACCGAATGGTGGGACCCGACGGTTCCCCGGTGATCATTCCGCTACATACCCGCCCGAGACGCAAGGAGCCCACCGCATGACCGACCCGGCAGAGATTCCGACCGAGGCGCCAAACAAGACCGAGTTCGTGACCGCTCCCAGTCTGGTGCTGGTGAACACCGGACACGGGAAAGGCAAGTCGAGCGCGGCGTTCGGCGTGGTCCTGCGCGCCCTGGCGATGGAGTGGCCGGTCGCGGTGGTGCAATTCCTCAAGAGCGGCGAGTGGCAAACCGGGGAAGAGAAGGTTCTCAAGCGACTGGGGGTCGATTGGTTCGCCGCCGGCGACGGTTTCACGTGGGACTCCGACGATCTCGAGGAGTCCAAGGCCAAGGAAGTTGCCGCCTGGGCGTTTGCCAAGGACCTGATCAAACGGGGGGACCATCGCCTGATCGTGATGGATGAGATCAGTTACGCAATGGCGTGGGGATGGATCGATCCCGCCGAGGTTGCAGCCGTCGTAAGCAAACGGCCCGGGAAGACAAACGTGGTTCTGACCGGGAGAGACATGGCGCCCGAGGTGATCGAGATCGCCCACACCGTCACCGAAATGAACTCGATCAAGCACGCCTTCGATCAGGGCATCGTCGCCAAGAAGGGCATCGACTACTAACGGCCGAGTTCGGACGCACATCGACGTTGCGGTTGCGACGCTCTGTTTGTTCGACAACAATCCCAGTACAGCGGGCCGGTCATCAGTCGACCCTCTGCGTGCGGACAAAACGTAATAGGGGCTCGACCGGGAACTGCCCTTTCGGTGGACCCACCACAAAAAGGGGATTCTCATGAGACGGCGGGAACTTGGCCTCGTGGCCACACTAGTGATCGGGTCGCCTGATCGGCCCCTCCATATGAGTGATACCTGTAGACAAGTAAGACTCAACTTTTGGGGCACTCGATTGATATCCACCATTCGTAAGCTCTCGCGACTGGGTCGCTTGAATCTGGCTTGGCTGAGCAGCTCTCATTTGAGTTGGGGAACTCGAATGCGATACTATCCCAGTGTTGTCCTGGCAATGTCTTGGGAACGGATTACTGGAAAGAAGGTGGTTAGATATCTTGGCCGACCATTCTATTATGATAGTCCAATCACTCCGCTTCTTCTGCTGCAATACCCGGATGAGATTCAAGATAGAATCCTAAGCAACGCGACTGGCAATACGGAAAGTTCTGGATATCGGTGGCAATATCGGACAATTCGCGACGTCAGTCCTTGCGCTGAATCCAGAATTGGAACGAATTGATGTTTTCGAACCGAATCCCGAGATCTTTGACACTTTGGAAAAGAACCTCAGTGGGCTGGACAGAGTCCGCTGCTTCAATTTCGGAATCGGGCCGAACGGCCCGGCGCAATTCCACTTCACACCCGGGTACTCAGTAGTGGGCTCGATCCTTTCTGAAAATGCGAAGCATCGTGAAGCGAGTGCCCTAAGTTCCATCGAGGTTCAATTGATTTCGGACATTTCATCTGTCACAGGCAACAGTGCTTATGATCTTGTTAAAATCGACGTTGAAGGCTTCGAATATGAAGTTGTCGAAGCTATCCGGGGATTGTCGTTTCGCTACCTCTATATCGAGTTTACCGGTCGGGCGAAAGAGAAGTCGCACGCAACATCAGAGCTACACGCGATGCTGCGCGAGCGATTTGGGCCCTATGAAGTGCTCTATCAGGCTGCAGGAAATCGCGAATCCACGATCATTGAAACGCTCCTGGAATTTGTTGGAGAGTAGTTCCCTGTACTGTTGAGATCCGTAATAGTCGCTTTCCTGTGGTTAGGTCGTATATCCCGCTGGGACTATCGACCAGGAGCTGCCGCCTCCCGGGCTCTTCTGTCCAAGACATCTCGCCCTTCGACAGCTTCAGCGGACCGGGCGGTCCGGGTGAGTTCGAACTCGCCGTCTACGAAGCCAGGCAGCGGTTCCTTCCAAGCCTCACAACCAGGTGAACAAGGGCGCCGGGCTACAGCCGTTCGATGATCATGGCCATGCCCTGACCGCCGCCCACACACATGGTCTCGAGACCGACGGTCTTGTCAGCATCTTCGAGGCCGTTGATCAACGTGGTCATGATCCGGGCGCCGGTCATCCCGAAGGGATGGCCGAGAGCGATGGCACCACCGTTGACGTTGAGCTTGTCGTGATCGATTCCGAGATGCTCGGCTGAGGGCAATACCTGAGCGGCGAACGCCTCGTTGATCTCGACCAGGTCGATGTCGTCGATCGTCATGCCGGCCCGGGCCAGGGCCATCCGAGACGCTTCGACCGGACCGAGCCCCATGATCTCAGGATTGAGGCCGGTGACGCCGCTGCTCACGATCCGGGCCAGCGGCTTGATCCCAAGCTCTTTGGCCTTGGTGTCGCTCATGACTACCACTGCGGCGGCACCATCATTGAGCGGGCAAGCGTTGCCGGCGGTCACGGTGCCGTCGGGCCGGAACACCGGGTTCAGCTGGCTCACCTTCTCGTACTCGGTTCCCGGCCGCGGACCGTCGTCGGACTTGTACACCGAACCGTCGGACAACGTGACCGGAGTGATGTCCATTTCGAAGAAACCCCGCTCGATGGCGGCCTCGGCCCGGTTCTGGCTTCGCACACCCCAGCGATCCTGTTCCTCGCGTGACACGTTCTCGATCTGAGCGACGTTCTCGGCGGTCTGACCCATGGCGATGTAGACGTCGGGAAGGCCCTCCGGCGGAGCCCAGGTGTCGGCGCCGCCGGCCTCGCGCTGCTTGGTGCGGGCATGTGCGTCGGCGAACACGGGATTCACCGCTTCGGCGTTGTCGGACGCACCGTTCAGGTACCGGCTCACGAACTCGGTGCCGGCGGCCACAAAGGCGTCGCCCTCGCCCGCCTTGATCGCATGGGCGGCCATTCGGATGGTCTGAAGCGAACTCGAGCAGTAGCGGTTGACCGTCACGCCGGGAACACTGTCGAGGCCGGCCATCACTGCGACGACGCGGGCCATGTTGAAGCCCTGTTCACCGGCCGGTGAGCCACACCCCAGCATCAGATCTTCGACGTCGGCAGGATCGAGTTCGGGCACTTTGGCCAGCGCCGCAGTAACGATCTGAGCGGTGATGTCGTCGGGCCGCTCGTCTTTGAGAGAGCCTTTGAAAGCTCGGCCGATGGCGCTGCGGGCGGTGGAGACGATAACTGCTTCGGTCATGGGCACAGCGTACTGTTTTGTTTGCCTCCACTCGCCTTCGCTTCGCTTCGGGTCGCTTCGGCCACGTTGGCACGGAGCCGGGTCGGGGGTTGTGTGCTGCCTTGCGGCGCGGCGGCAGCGTGACCGGCTCGCCTTCGCTTCGCGCTGTTGTCTGCCTTCGCTCGCCTTCGCTTCGCTTCGGGTCGTTCCGGGCACGTTGGCACGGAGCCGGGTCAGGCGTTGTGTGCTGCCTGCGGCAGCTTCATCGGCTTGCCTTCGCTTCGCTTCGGGTCGCTTCGGCCACGTTGGCACCGAGCCGGGTCGGGTCAGGAACGCAGATGACCGATGAGGGTGGCGAAGAACCAGAGGCCTCCGAACACGGTGACGGGCCACCAGAACTCGCCGCTCCACCGCTCGGTGAATTCATAACCCAGGCCCCGGCCAAAGCCAACGGCGCTCATCGCCATCGCCCACGACTGAACCCGGGGGTTGTAGTCGAACAACCCGAGCGCTTCGCCGCAGTAGGCGACGGTGGCCGGAACACACAGCAGCCAAATGGCGGTCATGTCCCAGGTCTCGGGCCAGCCGATCCCGGCGGCAAAGAGCACCGCCACCACAACGCCGATCGGGTAGAGGATGCTGCACCTTCGGCACACCCAGTGGCGTCCTACGTGGACGCACCGATCGCCGTACGGGGTCGAGGCTCCCGCGACGGGGTAGCGGTGGGTGAGCCACATGGGGCTCGAAGCTTCGGTGACAGCACCGTCGGAGCTTCCCTCGGTGTTCCCGTCCCGCATTTGGGCCAGTTTCGCCTCGAACGCCGCATCTAGGTCCGACGGTGCAGTCACACCCGTCCTGTCGGTTGATTCGGAGTGAAGCTGAGCGGTTATCGAAGTGATTCGATCCAGGCCCAGTGTTCGGTGACCGAGGGGCGGGTCAGCTCGCTGGCGGCCTGATTGAGTTCCCTAACCAATGCCGGTACGTCGTTCAGGTCGCCGTCACGGTCCGCAGCCCGGTCGAGCAGTTCGCACAACCGCAGGATCGCCCTGACCCGGGGTTCGGCTTCGTCGAGGCTCAGGGCCCAGTAGAAGCTTGAGAGCGAGCAGGCACGAGCCTCGAGCCGGCCCAGATTGTCAAGCGACGGATCGGTTCGGAAGGTTGTCCAGCTCTCGTGCATGGCTCCGTACTGCCCCTTCGCCTGTTTCTTCACCACCGACGTTCGAACCCGATCGGTGCGATCGCTCACCCGGCATCGCATCGCGCTCAACAACGCCGTGGCGTAACCGATCCGCTGCCGGAAGTCGGGGCTGAACGGCGGCGTGTTGATGTCGTCGAGCGCCACCATCTCGACCAGTGGCTCGAGGGCGTGCCGGGCCGACTCGGAGACGCCGAGTTCGGCTTCCGCCTCCGCCGATGACGGTCCGAGGAGAGAGAGGCAGGTGTCGAGTTGGTCGAACCGCGCCCTCAACCCTCGGAGCTGAGCGATCATGTCGCCTTCGACCGAGCCCAGAGAAACGGTGAGCTCATCGATGGCGCGCACCGTGCGGCCGGTGATCTTCCGCCCCTGCGCTCGTGCACCCATCGCAACCACCCTTCGCCAGATTCACCGTACCAAGGGTCCCTGCCCCGAGCCATTGGGCAGATCGGAACCGTTTGTGCTGCCCGAGGTCGATCCACAACAATCAGGCCATGACCGAACCGGGTGCCCACGACGCAATCGAAGCCTTGATGGATGAGCGGCGGACCTTTCAGCCCTCTGAAGAGTTCCGCAGCCAGGCGCTCGTCGCCGACCGCTCGCTGTACGACGCCGCTGCCGTCGACCGGCTGGGGTTCTGGGCCGAACAAGCCGACCGGCTCACCTGGGTGAAAAAGTGGGATCAGGTACTCGACTGGTCCGATGCGCCATTTGCCAAATGGTTCGTCGGGGGAACTCTCAACGTGTCGGCCAACTGTCTCGATCGGCACGTGGCCAACGGCCTCGGTGATCGTGTCGCCTACCACTTCGAAGGCGAACCGGGTGACACCCGCACGATCAGCTACTCCGACCTGCTCGACGAGGTGCAGAGGGCGGCCAACGCCCTGAGGTCGCTCGGCGTCAGCCGCGGTGACCGGGTGGCGATCTACATGCCAATGATCCCCGAGTTGCCGGTGGCGATGCTGGCCTGTGCCCGCATCGGCGCTGCCCATTCGGTTGTCTTTGGTGGCTTCAGCGCCGCCTCGCTGTCGGATCGGATCAACGATGCCGAGGCCAAGCTGGTGATCACTGCCGATGGCGGCTACCGGCGAGGGGCTCCGAGCATGCTGAAGGGCATCGTCGATGAAGCGCTGGTGAGCACCTCCACCGTCGAGAACGTGCTGATGGTCCAGCGAATCGGTGACGCAGCCGAACCGGTGAACTTCGTGGCCGGCCGCGATGTGTGGTGGCACGACCTGGTACCCGGACAGTCGAACCAGTGCCCACCGGAGGAGATGAACGCAGAGGATCTCCTCTTTCTGCTCTACACCAGCGGGACCACCGGCAAACCCAAGGGCATCATGCACACCACGGGCGGCTACCTCACCCAGGCGGCATTCACCCATAACTACGTGTTCGACCTTCACCCGGACAGCGACGTGTTTTGGTGCGCCGCCGACATCGGCTGGATCACCGGGCACAGCTACATCGTGTACGGACCGCTCACCAACGGCTGCACTTCGGTGATGTACGAGGGAACGCCCGATACGCCTCGCGAGGCCGATCGCGTCGGCGAGCGGGCGTCGTGGGCCAAGGACCGCTTCTGGCAGATCATCGAGACCTACGGCGTTACCAAGCTCTACACCGCCCCGACGGCCATTCGCACGTTCATGAAATGGGGAACTCGGTGGCCCGATGGCTGCGACCTGTCGTCGCTGAAGGTTCTCGGGTCGGTCGGTGAGCCGATCAATCCTGAGGCCTGGGTCTGGTACCACACCCACATCGGTGGCGGAAACTGCCCGATCGTCGACACGTGGTGGCAGACCGAAACCGGAGCGATGATGATCTCGCCTCTGCCCGGGGTCACCACGGCCAAGCCCGGATCGGCCTCAGGGCCGCTGCCGGGAATAGTGGCCGAACTCGTCGACGACGACGGAAACACCGTCGGTGCTCCAGGGGGCGGCTACCTCACCCTCACCGAACCGTGGCCGTCGATGCTCCGCGGCATATGGGGCGACCCCGACCGCTACCGGGATACGTACTGGTCGCGCTTCAGCGGACGCTACTTCGCCGGTGACGGCGCAAAGCTCGACGACGACGGCGACATCTGGCTGCTCGGGCGGGTGGATGACGTGATGAACATCTCGGGTCATCGGTTGTCGACCACCGAGATCGAGTCTGCAC
>JABDJU010000315.1 GCA_013003325.1 Acidimicrobiales bacterium | reverse complement strand
GTTCATCGTCGGTAAGCCGTCGCCAGCGACCCGGCTCCAGCTGGCGGTCGACCAACGGACCGATCCGGGTTCTGACCAGTCTCAGGACTGGATGACCGACGGCGGCGCACATCCTTCGAACTTGGCGATTGCGGCCCTCGTGGATCGCGAGTTTGATCAGGTTGTCACCGACGAGCGACACCTTGGCTGGGGCGGTCGTGCCATCGTCCAGTTCGACGCCATCCCGCAGCGCCCGAATGGCTCGGGGTTTGGGGGTTCCCTCCACGTGAGCCAGGTACTCTTTCTCAACCCCGTGCGATGGATGGGTGAGCCGATGGGCCATGCCGCCGTCGTTGGTCAGCAGCAGCAGTCCCTCGGTATCAGCGTCGAGGCGTCCGACGGGAAAGACCCGAGGCTCAGCCGGGACAAGGTCGACCACGGTCTGACGACCGTGAGGATCCGATGCCGTCGACACCGTCCCCGCCGGTTTGTTCAGCAGGTACGTGATCGCATCGGGCAAGACCGAGATCACCGCACCATCGACCTTGATCTCATCTCGTTCCGGATCGGCCTTGTCGCCCAAGGTTGCCACCGTCCCATTGACCGACACCCGACCGGAACCGATCATGTCTTCCACCGCCCGTCGGCTGGCCACACCGGCCCGCGCCAGGATCTTCTGTAACCGCTCCACCCTGGGTTGACCTTGCTCGAGCCCGGGGAGGCTGAAGGGGTCGTTGTCAGTCACCGGCCACCGCGTCGGCCGGCTCGGCCATAAGCGTGTGCTCGAGCGCTTCGACCACGTGGGCCGGCGGCACGAAGTCGCCCAATGGTGGAAGATCGTTTGCGCTGGGAATCCCCAGCTTCTCACAGAACAGCTGGGTGGTACCGAACAGCACGGCCTGTCCAGGCCCTTCGTCGCGCCCGATCTCAGCCACGTAGCCACGTTGGGAGAGGGTTCGCAACACCCCGTCGACGTTGACGCCGCGAATGGCACTTATCTGAGCCCGGGAGATCGGCTGCTTGTAGGCGATGATCGCCAAGGTTTCCATCGCAGCTGGCGACAGCTTCTGATGCTGACCATCGAGGACATGACCCGTGATCACATCAGACATGTCGGGGTGGCTCTGGAACCGCCAGCCCCCGGCCACGTAGGCAAGCTGAAATCCTCTTCCCTGATCTTCGTAACTGTCGCTCAACGCCACACAGATCGACCGGACCGTCACCTCATCGGTGTCGAGTGAACGGGCCAGCTCGGCGTCGGGCACCGGGTCGGAGGCGACCATCACGAGGGCCTCGATGCCGCGACTGAGCTGAACCAAGTGGTCCTGATCGGTGAGGTCTACAACCAGTTCGTCGTCGCTCATCTCTCGAACCTATCCTTCGTAGGTGTCCACGCCGGACAGCGCAGCCTCGCGGTCGTCGGCGTTGCCGACCCACGTGATGCTGAGATCACCCAGGTGCCGGGTCTGGTCGAGTTCGACCACGCCCTGTTTGAACAACTCGAGCACCGCCAGAAAACGCACAACGACCTCCATGGTGTCGTCAGCGACATGGGCGGTGAGTTCTCGGAACGTCTGGGCGCCGCCGGTGGGAAGCCGATTCAACATCTCGTGAATGGCCTCGGTGACGCTTGCCTTTACCGCCGTGACGTGGTGCAGGCCGACCGTGGCAACCGGGCGGGGCTGCATCGCTTTCATGAACGCCTTGTGCAGGTCCTCCGGTGTTGAGTTCTCGAGAAGGTCCGGGGCGAGGCCGATGAAAGGCTCCTCGAGACCAGCGATCCTGGGTCGCACCCGGGCCGCGTTGTGTGACATCTGCTCCATGGAGGCGGCAGCGTCTTTGAACGTTTTCGATTCGAGCAGCCGGGACAGCAGCAGGTCCCGCTCCTCCCAGAGGGCGAGCTCCTCATCGAGGTCGATATCTACATCTTCTGGCAGGAGCCGCCGCACCTTGAGATCGATCAGCGTTGCGGCGATCAGAAGGAACTCGGTGGCGACATCGAGGTCGCAGTGCTCCATCCGTTTCACCTCGGCGAGATAGGCATCGACGATGTCGAAAAGTGAGACCTCGTACAGGTCGACCTTGTCGTTGAGGATCAGGTGGAGCAGCAGATCGAACGGACCCTCGAACCCGGCCGCCTCAACCTTCACCGAGGGACCGATGTGCGGGGAGTCGTCGTCCTCGGTGGAAGAAAGAGCAGTCGAAGTCACCGGGAACATCCTACGCTTCTCGCCATGAGTGCACAGCGACCACGGGTTTTCAGTGGCATCCAGCCGTCCGGATCGACTCACTTGGGAAACTACCTCGGTGCCCTGCGCAACTGGACCCACCTTCAGCACGAGATGGACTCGGTCTACTGCATCGTCGACATGCACGCTCTCACGTTGCCGAAGGAACCGGGCGAGGTCGCCGAGGGCACTATGACGATGGCGCGCATGCTGCTGGCCGTCGGACTCGATCCCGAGGTCAGCACCATCTTTGTTCAGAGTCATGTTCCCCAGCACGCCGAACTGGGTTGGATCGTTCAATGCCTCACCGGCTTCGGCGAACTCAGGCGCATGACGCAGTTCAAAGACAAGAGCGAACGGCTGGGCGGATTGAACGAGGGGGACGATGGCAGCGCGAGGAGCAACGCGTCGATCAGCGCTGGGCTGTTCACCTACCCCGCTCTGCAAGCGGCCGACATTCTGCTGTACGACACCGACGTGGTTCCCGTGGGCGACGATCAACGCCAGCATGTCGAGCTCACCCGTGATGTCGCCCTTCGGATCAACAGCCGCTTCGGGGAGGGCACTGTGGTGGTGCCCGAACATCGGATTCCCCCGGCCGGAGCCCGGGTGATGAACCTGCAGCGCCCCGATCAGAAGATGTCGAAATCGGTCGGGAGCGAAGCGGGGACGATTGAAGTACTCGATGAACCCAAACAGATCGAAAAGAAGATCAAGCGAGCCGTCACCGACAATGACGCCGAAGTCCGCTTCGACGTGCAAAACAAGCCAGGGGTATCGAACCTGCTGTCGATTCTGGGCGGAGCCACGTCGACCGACCCGGAATCGTTGGCGGCGAGCTACACCCAGTACGGGCCGCTGAAGGTCGACACCGCCACGGCGGTGATCGAGATGCTGGCCCCGATTCAGGCCCGCTTCCATTCCCTGTCCGACGCCGACGTGCACGATGCGCTGACCATCGGCCGAAACAAGGCTCACGCGGTTGCCAACCCCGTCATGAACCGGATCCGAACTGCGATTGGATTACTGTCCACTGGGCAATGACCTCCCCGTGCGCCAGACTGTCCCGGGTTCGGTTCGGTGTGTTCAGCGCCGCCGCGACCTGCCTCTTGCTGACCGCCTGCACATCGGGGCAGGTGGGAGAGGCCGATGGCGAGTTGGTGATCGGCACGATGCTGCCCCTCACCGGCGCCGAAGCCGAGCAGGGATCAGCAGCCCGGGCCGCCCTGGAGGATCAGCTCGGCGAGATCGCCACGGCGTCGGAGTTCGACGACCTGCAGATCAGGATGGTTCACACCGACGTGCGCAGCGATGCCGCATTGGTCGACGAAGCCCTCGACGAGTTGTTGGCCAACAACGTCGACGTGGTGATCGGACCACCCTCGACATCCCAAGATGCGGTGACCAAAAGCCGTCTGGCATCGGCCGGCGTCGTGCTGCATCTTCCGCTGAGCCAACCGCCAGAACCTCAGGCTGTCATGATGGCCGACGCCATCATCGCCGACGGGCACGCACTCGTATCCATGATGCTCCCCATCGGAACACCGGTGGCCATGTCGGACGCGCTGGCGAGCCGTCTGTCCGACAACGGTGGCACCCTCTTGTCCCACGTCGAGTACGAGCCCTCGGCGGAGCGTTTCGATCCTGAGGTAGCCCAGGTCGCCGACGACGAGTCGACCGCGGTTCTCGTGATCGGCGCCGGTTCGACCCAGTCGTTGGTCGACGCTCTGGAAGCGGTGGGAGCCGGGCCGTCGAGCCGAATCGTGTACGTCCTGGGAGCCACCTCCGGAATCACTCCAACTGTCGGGCTTCGGTTGATCGAACCGCTCGCCCCTCTCGCCGACCGAGCTGGAGACAGGTTGGTGGTCGCATCCCTGGCGGCCGCAAAGGCCGAGACCGATGACCCCGCCACCATCGCCGGCGCCGTCAGCGAGGTGGTGAGCGGCAACACGCTCTGCTCGTCGTTCGACAACTGCCTCAACTCGCTGAGGAACGACAGCAGCGTGCAGTTCGCAGGAAGAGGAGCGAACGGTTTCGATGCGACCGGCGCACCGACGGCGGTGCCCTACAGCCTCACCGCTTACAACGCCGACGGCGAGATCAACGAGATTGACAGTCGCGTGATCACCTCGGGCTAGTCGTCGTCGCACTCTTTCAAGACCAGACCCAGCTCCCGATCGACCGTCCACCTGTCGATCGGCGTGTGATGCTCACCGGCCCACCGGGCCGTGAAGTCGTCGGAGCCGGCGGCGGCGAGAAGATCGCGACCCAGCTCGGGATGGATGCGGTACTCACCGAGGCGGCGTACCGCCCCGAACCGGCCGAGACCCTCGCGTCGAGCCCAGCCGAAGGCCAAGCGGCCACGAAACGCTCCGGGTACCGCACCCCAGAACAGCGTTGCCCCGACCCGACCGAAGGTTCCGTATCCGCAGACCAGCTTGCCGACGTCGTGAAGCACGGCGGCGGCGAGCACCGGACGAGACGCAGCCGGAAGCGCTTCTACAACATCACGAGCCACCTGGACGCCGTGGCGCTGGTCGGGAGCGCTGAGCTGATCCCAGAGCCGCTGCTCGCCAGGGAGCAGCACGTCGCGCACCCATCGATCGTCGGGCTGGGAGGGCCGACGGTCCGACAGCGAGGAGAAGAAACGCCGGGTCAGATGTCGCCCCTGGCGAACTCGCGTGCCGACGACGCCCAGCATCGGGCCTACTCCGCCAACCGATGGTGGGCTGCCAGCAAACCGATAATCGTCTTCGCGTCGGTAATCGTGCCGTCGAGGGCCATGCCCACCGCCGCCGACAGTGGGAACCGCTCGACGAGCATATGCTCCTCCTCGGGCCCGTCGTGCCGAACCGGTACCGGCTCCAGGTCGGTGCACAGGAAGACGGTCTGGTGTTCGTCACAGAACCCCGGCGAGTGATGCAGGGCGATCAGGTACTCGACGGTCGCCGCCGTTCGCCCGATCTCCTCCTCCAGTTCCCGCACCACCGTTTGCTCCAGAGGTTCACCGACGACGTCGAGCTTGCCTGCCGGCAGTTCCCACATCTCGCCACGAATCGGGGCCCGGAACTGCCGTACCAGCCAGACCTCGCCGTCTTCGATCGCCACCGCCGACACCGCACCGGGATGTTTGATGACATCGCGCCGCATCTCTTCACCGGAGGGGGTCGTGAAGTAGCTGTCGTAGAAACCCACGACATGGCCCTGATGAATGAGTTCGTCTCGGACGTGGCTAAACCCGGTCACGGGGCTAGAGGGTAGACCCCGGCCGGCAGCCTGCTCGCTTTAGTCGAGGGAGATCGAAATCGAGTCCGTCGCCGGTCGGGCATCATCGAAGCGCTGGGGATCGAGCGCTTCGGCCCGAGCCAGAGCGGCGCTGATGAACCCGTCGAACAGGGGGGCGGGTCGGTTCGGGCGGCTTTTGAGCTCAGGGTGGGCCTGGGTGCCGACCCAGAACGGATGACCTGGAAGCTCGATGAACTCGACGAGCTTGCCGTCGGGAGACACCCCCGAGCACGACAGTCCCCACGCTTCGACCTGAGAGCGGTACCGGGGGTTGAACTCGTAGCGGTGCCGATGCCGCTCCTGCACGACGGGTTGCCCGTACAACGCAGCCACTTGGGAACCTTCTTTCAGCACGGCCACGTAGGCTCCGAGGCGCATGGTGCCACCCTTGTCTTCGACCTGTTTCTGGCTCTCCATCAGATCGATCACCGGGTGAGGGGAAACCACATCGGAACGATTGAACTCGCTGCTGTTGGCGCCGTGCAGACCCATAACGTTTCGGGCGAAGTCGATGGTCATCACCTGCATTCCCAGGCAAAGGCCCAAGCAGGGGATTTTGTGCTCACGCGTGTAACCGGCCGCTGCGATTTTGCCTTCGATGCCCCGCTCGCCGAAGCCGCCGGGGAGCACAACACCGTCGAGATGGCTGAGCTGCTCACCGACCAGCATGCCCTCTACGTGATCACTCATGATCCAGTCGAGCTCGAGGTCGACCTCGTGAGCAAACGCTGCGTGACGGAGCGCTTCGGCGACCGACAGGTAGGCATCGGGCAGCGACACGTACTTGCCGACGATTCCGATGCGAAGCGGCTTCCACGCCTGTTCGACGCGCCGGACCAGCGCCTTCCAGGGCTCGAGCTCGGCATCTCCGGTTTCGAGACCGAGGATCTCACAGACGTACGAGTCGAGCCCGCCGGCGTGCATGCGCAACGGGATCTCGTACAGGCTCGGAGCGTCAGGGGCGGTGACGATCCCATCGATCGGCACGTCGCACAAATTTGAGATCTTCTGGCGCAGCGGATCGGGGATTTCGCGGTCGGACCGACACACGATGACATCGGGCTGGATTCCGCGGCTGCGGAGTTCGGTGACGCTGTGCTGGGTCGGTTTGGTCTTCTGCTCCCCAGCCGGACCGATGTAGGGCACCAGCGTTACGTGCACGTAGCAGACGTTTTGACGGCCGACGTCGAGGCGGTACTGCCGAATCGCTTCGAGGAACGGGAGGATCTCGATGTCGCCGACGGTCCCGCCGACCTCGGTGATCACCACGTCGATGTCGTCGCTGGCCAGGTTGGCGATGCGTTCCTTGATCTCGTCGGTGATGTGGGGAATGACCTGAACCGTCTTTCCTAGGTATTCGCCGCGCCGTTCCTTGGCGATCACGCTGCTGTACACCGAACCGGTGGTGGTGTTCGACGCCTGCGTCAGGCTCTCATCGACGAATCGTTCGTAGTGTCCGAGGTCGAGGTCGGTTTCGCCGCCGTCGTCGGTGACGAAGACCTCGCCATGCTCGAACGGGTTCATGGTCCCGGGGTCGACGTTGAGGTACGGGTCGAGCTTCTGCAGCGTGACCCTCAAACCCCGGGCCTTGAGAAGGTTGCCCAGCGAAGAGGCGGTCAGCCCCTTCCCCAGCGAGCTCACTACCCCGCCTGTTACGAAGATGTGTTTGGTCACGTCGGCCCCACTTCCTTTTCTGGCGCGCTCGTTCGCGAGCCAATCTCCGTTTGGCCAAGGTAGCCGTTGGGAGTACGTTCCTGACTCATGACCTTCAAAGCTCTCCTACTTTCTCAAGACACCACGGGAGACAAGCCCGTCGTGACCGCTGAGATCACCGAGCTGGACGACATCGCATTACCCCAGGTCGAGAACTCAGTCGACATCGCCGTCGAGTACTCGTCGTTGAACTACAAGGACGGCATGGTGCTACGGGGAATAGGCCGGCTGGTCCGCACCTATCCCCACATCCCCGGTGTCGACCTGGCCGGCACGGTCATCGATTCCGCCGACGACAGATACCGGCCCGGCGACAAAGTGGTGTGCACCGGCTGGCGGGTCGGCGAGATGCATTGGGGCGGATACGCCGAACGAGCCCGACTCAACGCCGATTGGCTGGTCTCGGTGCCTGAAGGCATGTCGACCAAAGATGTCATGGCGATCGGCACTGCAGGCTTCACCGCCATGCAGGCCATCGATGCGCTCGAGACCAATGGGCTCGAACCGGATCAACCGGTCCTCGTCACTGGTGCATCTGGCGGTGTCGGGTCGTCGGCGATCATGTGGGGCTCAGCCCTCGGACATCACATTGTGGCCAGTACCGGTCGGTTGGAAAACGCCGCTGACCTGCGGGCGCTGGGGGCATCCGACGTGATCGATCGGAACGAGATCTCCCAAGCCCCCGACCGTCCTCTGCTCACGGAGCGATGGGCCGGCTGCATCGATGCCGTCGGAGGGGAAACGCTGGCCCACGTCTTGGCCGAGATGCGGTACGGCGGTTCGGTCGCCGCCTGCGGGTTGGCCGGCGGCAACACGCTGACGACCACCGTGATTCCGTTCTTGCTGCGAGGGGTCAACATCCTCGGTATCGATTCGGTGATCGCCCCCTTCGAAGAACGCCAACGGATCTGGACCCGAATCGGCGAGATCTTCGACGCTGACGCACTGGCGTCGATCACGACCGAGGTCGCCCTCGACGACATCGCAGGGCAGGCGAGCCAGATCCTGGCCGGCCTCACCAAGGGCCGCACCGTGGTGAGGACACGCCCGATCCCGTGACCCGGCAGATCGTGATCACCGGACTGATGGGCGTGGGCAAGACCACAACCGCCACGGCCGTGGCCAAACGCCTCTCGTTGCCATACCGAGACTCCGACGATGATATTCATCGACTCCTCGGACGCTCAGGCCGACAGGTCGCCGAACAACTCGGGGTCGACGAACTGCATCGACTGGAGGCGGCGGTGCTTCTCGGCGCGCTGGCCTCGCCCCAACAACAGGTGATCACCGCAGCAGCCTCGACGGTGGAAGATCCCCTGTGCCGGGCGACGATGGGTCACACGGCGGTGACGGTGGTTCTCACCGCTCCGCTCGACACGGTCATCGAGCGTATGCGCGACGGTCGACATCGACGCTCGATCGATCGCGCCGAACTCGAGCGAATCGCCTCACGTCGCGATCCGCTCTTCAACGAGGTCGCCGACATGATCGTGGCGGTCGACCGACCGGCCGACGAGGTCGCCGACGACATCGTGTTGTTTCTGCAGCGCGACTAATCGAGAACCGGGAGCCCGAGGGGGTTTTCATCAGGGATCATGCCGGATCCCCCGATCGCCCGTGCCGTCGGGTCGAGCGCAGCGAGCAAGGCCTCGAGTTCGCCCGACGAAAGCGCCCGCAGGGGCGGGTCGGCAAGTTGGTCGGTTCGCTGTTCGATGCGGACCCGCAAAGCGGCGCCCACCTCGGTGAGCATTCCGTTCTCCAGGAGCCCACGGGCCCGGAGGCTGTCCTTGGCCGTGTTCCATTCGTCCTGGTCAAAGCCCCGAGCGAGGAGAATCTTGTCTTCGGCAAAGCCGCCTTCTGCGATGCGCAGCAGGTGAGCCTGCGGTCCGGTCACCTCTTCACCAGCCAGTGCCATCACGTGTCCATCCCCCCGGTGCTCGCGAAGGCAGGTGCACAGCTGCCACAAGCGCTCGACCGGGTCTTCAGGTAGGGGCAGCGCTTTGTTGGCCGCGAATAGCACCCGTCCCAGTCCCTCGCCCGCCTCCACGATTCGCTCGAGCATCGGGTTGGCCGCCGTCGCTGTCGCCTCGACATCGTCATCGAGTTCTCGCAGGGCGGCGGCCGCACTGGTTCGGCGAGCGTCGAGCAAGACGGCCGGAGCAGCGAATGACCAGGCATCCGGCACCGCTCGACGCACCCGCGCCGGAGCGAAGTTGGCAAAGGTCGCCTCCACAGTTGCCGCCGACACCGCCCCCATCGGCGCAGCCCGAAAACCGAAGTAGCCCATCCAGAACCCCTTCAGTCCGGCGGTGGCGGCCGCCGTCATTGATACTGGCGAGAAGTAGGTCACCGCGTGGATCGGTTCGTACCGTTCCCAGAGCCGGCGGGCTCGATGTGTGGTCATGTCTCCACCTTGGTATAGAAGGCCGCACGTTCCAACCCCGGAGGCGGACCGATGCGCACACAACTCGAGACCGACTATCTGGTGGTCGGCAGCGGCGCGGTCGGAATGGCTTTTGCTGACCTCTTGATCACCGAAAGTGACGCCGACGTAGTGATCGTTGATCGATTCGCCAAGCCGGGCGGGCACTGGAATGTGGCATACCCCTTCGTCAGATTGCATCAACCATCACAGTTCTACGGGGTCAGTTCGGTCGAGCTGAGCAACGGCCTCATCGATGAGGTCGGGTGGAACCGGGGCCTGAGCGACCTGGCGACGGGCGCCGAGGTCAGTGCGTATTTCGATCACGTGATGCGACATCACCTTCTGCCCTCGGGCCGGGTTCGGTATTTCCCGCTGTGTGAGTACACCGGAGAAGGCAGCTTCTTTCACAAGCTCACCGGCCAGGAGTTTCAGGTGCGATCGATCAAGACCGTCGACTGCACGTACCTGAATACGTCGGTGCCCTCCACCCACACACCGAATTTCGAGGTGGCTGACGGCGTGCGGTTCATGCCGCTGAACGATCTCACCACCCTGGACCGAGCCCCGGAACGCTATGCGATCGTCGGTGGAGGCAAGACCGGAATCGACGCTGTGCTCTGGCTCCTCGAGCAGGGCACCGACCCGGCGAAGATCACCTGGATCAAGTCCAGGGACGGCTGGCTGCTCAATCGGAAAAACACCCAACCGAAGGCCGAGTTCTTCGAGCACTCGATCGGGGCTCAGGCGAGCCAATTCGAAGCGATCGCAGCCGCTGAGTCGGTGGATGACATGTTTCGCCGACTCGAGGAGTTCGGCTACTTCCTGAGGCTCGATCCCGACGTGTGGCCGACCATGTTCCACGGGGCAACGATCAGCGAGCTGGAGCTCGAGCAGCTGCGTCGACTCGATGACATCGTGCGGCTCGGCCACGTGATTCGGATCGACCGTGACCACGTGACATTGGAACGGGGCACCCTCCCCTCGACCCCCGACACGCTGTATGTCGACTGTTCGGCAACGGCGATCACCAATCTGGAGATCAAGCCGATCTTCGACGGTGAGCTGATCACGCCTCAGACCGTTCGCTCCTACCAACCCGTCTTCAGCGCAGCATTCATCGCCCACGTGGAACTCACCCGCCACAACGAGGAGGAGAAGAACCGCCTGTGCGGTGTCGTGCCCCTACCGAACTCCAACCTCGACTACATGCGGTTGACGCTGGCGTTCATGACGAATCAGTACAACTGGAACCAGGACCCCGAGCTGCGGTCGTGGCTGCTCCACAATCGGCTCGACGGCTTCTCCAAGATGGTGAACGATGTGTCCAAGGACGACGTTGACAAGCGGGCGATTCTAAAACGTCTGCGCGACAGCGCCGTACCCGCCGCGATGCGTCTGACCGAGCTGATCGCAGAGGCCGAAGCCGAACTGACTACGACACCGCCATGACGGGCGCGCAAAACCGAGCTGGATCCTCGCCAAGCGCAGCCCACCCTTGCTCCCGAGCCTCCATGTCGGCCCAACGGATCATCCAGGTGACGTTGGCCGATCCGAGCGGCAATTCCATGCTCCACCTTGGTCTGAAAGACCGAAGGCTACGGCTAGGCGCGACGTTCCCAGTGGGCGTCGGCTTTTTCACTCCGGTTGAGCGTCTTGAAGAGGAACTTGGCCACGGGGTTGCGGAAATGAAACGTGCGACCGTTCTGGACCAACTTGTGTGCCCCCGACTGCTGTTCATCGCTCTTGCCAAGGCTGATGGCGAACGCGCAGTGCCCGTCGTACTCCGGAGCTGATTCGCCGCTCATATCACCGTGGTTATCCATAAGAATGCTCCGTATCGGTTGGGCAACGTCGATGGCGAACAGCCGAAAACTGCCCGCAGGCTCACTTCGAGAGTACCCCAGCCCTTCTCGCATCTACGATTCGGTGATTCCAGCGTTGATCGCCATCACAAGACATCCCGACTACGACACCGCCATGACGGGCGTGCAGAACCGAACCGACATGTGGAGGTAGTCGTCAAATCCGGGATGACGATCGGCGCACTCGATCCAAGCTGGATCCTCGCCAAGCGCAGCCCACCCCTGCTCCCGAGCCTCCATGTCGGGCCAACGGATCATCCAGGTGACGTTGGCCGATCCGAGCGGCAATTCCATCGGTGAGGATCCCGATATGCGCGGCGGCTCGCCGCTGTCGACCCAGACCCCGATGATCTCCATGTGTGCGCCGATCACCGGTAGTGCGTCCTGCCACCACGTTTGATACGCGCCGAGGTCGCCGGCGAAGTGGTAGTCGCGAATCTCGGTTATCTCATTCATCGGACGCCGGTTCTCGCACGATCTACGACTCGGTAATCCCTGCTTTTATCGCCGCCACAAGATCGTCGGACACCTCGGTGATGCCATGAGCGTCGGACGCATGCTGGGCGGCCGCGGCGAGCACTTCCTCCTCGGTCTCACCGCTGACAACACCGTCACATCCATCGACCACAGTTCCACAGGCAAAGCTCTTCATTTCGTTCCCCTTTCGTACCTACCTGATTCGGTTCCATGCTCGTGTCAGACGCACCATCGGTCAACCGATTCGTGGATGCGGTCGGGCTGCCCCGGCCGGATGTGGAGCCGGCGAGCTGATCGCTCGACAGATCGGGGACTCCTCCGGTAAGTTAGAGACACTAACTGGAAATGTGTCGGCTGACACACCAAGGGATGCTTCGCCGTGGAGGTGTACGCCATGACCGTTATCGAGAACCCAGAGACCGCCGAACAGCGTCGTCAAAAGGAACAGGCCCAGGCCCACCTCCTGCCGCACTTCACCAAGGGCGCCGCTTGGCAGCACGAGAGCCTCGGCATCATCGAACGGGCGCAGGGATGCTATGTCTACGACACTCAGGGCCGGGAGTACCTCGACGGGCTGGCGGGCCTGTTCTGCACCAACCTCGGGCACGGGAGAGTCGACCTCGTCGAGGCGGCGACCGAGCAGATGAGCCGGCTGGCGTTCTACCCCACGTGGGGTTGGGGCAATCCACCGGCCATCGAGGCCGCCTCGATGATCGCGGCCGAGGCGCCCGGCGACCTCGAAGAAGTGTTCTTCGTGAACTCGGGATCCGAAGCCGTGGAGTCGGCGGTCAAGTTTGCCCGCAGCTATCACCTCAGCCGGGGCGAGGACGCCCGTTACAAGGTGATCTCGCGTGAATGGTCCTACCACGGTACGACGCTCGGGGGTCTTTCGATCACGGGTGTCCCGAAGTTTCGCGAGCCCTTCAAGCCGATGCTCTGGGACGGCACCCGCCATGTCCGCAACACCTATGGCGATACCGCCGAGGAGCTCGCCTCCTCCAAGGCGATCGAAGACATGATCCTGGCCGAGGGCCCCGAGACCGTCTCGGCCATCATCTGCGAGCCGGTGCAGAACGGGCGTGGTGGGCTCGTTCCGCCCGACGGGTACTGGCCAGAGCTGCGTCGAATCGCCGACAAGTACGGCGTTCTCCTCATCGCCGACGAGGTGATCTGCGCCTTCGGCCGGTTCGGACACTTCTTCGCCTCCGAACGATTCGGTGTCGTCCCCGACATCATCACCTTCGCCAAAGGCGTGACCAGCGCCTACCAGCCCTTGGGTGGGATGGTCGTACGCACCCCGCTGGTCCACAGCGTCTGGGAATCACCCACCGGTGCGTACATGCACGGAGCTACCTTCGGTGGGCATCCCGTGGCCACCGCAGTTGCGGTGGCCAACATCTCGGCCATGCGCTCAGAGGGAATCATGGAGCACGTGCTCGACAACGAGGGTGGATTCCGGCGGCGGATGGACGAGCTGCTGGCGACTCACTCGTGCGTCAGCGAAGTCCGCGGCCTCGGATACTTCTATGCCCTCGAGCTGGTCGCCGACTCCGAGACCGACACTCCGCTGTCGGACGCGCAGCGCGCCGGTCTGCAGGGCGGGGTTCTCTCGCGCCTGGTTCGCGACGCCGGACTGCTCATTCGGCCCGACGATCGCGGCGCCACCATGCTCCTCACGTCGCCGCCTCTCATCGCCGACCACACCGTGCTCGACGACATCCAAGACCGGCTCCACACCATTCTCAGCGAGACCGCACTGTGGCTGGCCACCAACGCCTGACCTGGTGAGCGGGCTGGCTCGAAACTGATTTGCCGTTTGTCGGCACGAGGATGTGAAAGCCGCCTATTGTTAGGGGTGCTAACAGGTGAGAGCCCCTAACTGCGTAGCGGCAACCGCGCGCTCAGGCTCGCACAACAACTAGGGAGAGAAAATGAAAAAACTTCTAGCGATCATTGCCATGCTGGCGCTCCTGGCAGCGGCCTGCGGCAGTGACGATGATTCCAGCTCCGGAGACGACGGCGCATCGTCGGACGACAGCGCCGTGTCCGACGACGGTGATACCTCCGACGACGGTGCGATGTCAGAGGTGGAAACCCTGAACGTCGCCTACTTCTCAGGCTGGCCGCTTCCACCCCAGATCGGGCAGGAAGACGGCTCGTTTGCCGAAGCCACCGGCGTCGGCGAAATCAACTGGGTGCCCTTCCCCGACGGTGGTTCCATGGCTGACGCCATGATCGCCGGCGACATCGACATCAGCTACTCGATCGGCCTCACCCCCTTCGCCGTCAAGGCCACCAACGGTGCCCCGATCAAGATGGTCGGCATCGCAGTGTCCTACGCCGACGCCGACAACTGCTTCGTGTCGGGCGATCTGGGCTACACCCGCGACAACGCCTCCGAGACCCTGAAGGGAGCGACGATCCTCACCCCCATCGGGAACGTCACCCACTACAAGCTGCTGAACACGCTCGAGTTCCTCAACGTGGATGAGAGCGACGTCACGATCCTGCCCCACGAGAGCGGCGACTCAACCGCAGCATCGTTCGCCAGCGGCCAGATCGAGGTCGGCTGCGCCTTCGGTGGCCCGTTGGTCACCATGGCCGAAGCCGGCGGAGTGCCACTCCTCACCGGAGATGAGGTAGCCAACGAAGTAGGAATCAAGACCTACGACGTGACGGCTGTGCGTAACGCCTTCGCCGACGAGCACCCCGATGTGGTGACCGGCTTCCTCCGGGCCAATGAGGAGTTCAACCAGAAATGGGCGTCCGACCCGGACACCTACAACCCGGTCATCGCCCAGGCCGCCGGCATGGAAGAGGTCGGTAACTTCCTGTCCGGACCCACGTGGTTCACCTTCCCGACCCTTGATGACCAGCTGAGCGACGATTGGCTGGGCAGCAGTGTTGCCGAGGTGATGTTGGCCCAGATGACCTTCTTCAAGGATCAGGGGCAGATCGACGCTGTCGCCGATGACTACGCCCAGTTCATCGACACAAGCTTCCTCGCCAACGCCAAGTAGGCGGCCAGTAGATCCAATCAGAGCGCCGGCGGCACCGTGTCGCCGGCGCTCTGCTATCAAGTGTGAAGCGATTCCAAGGGGGGAATTGGCCATATGAAGCCACTGAGCGTCAAGAGCGTCGACATGGTGTACGAGCTTCCCAAGGGCGGCTCGGTACATGCTCTCGCCGACATCACCTTCGACCTGGCGGCGGGCCGCATGCTCACCCTGCTGGGCCCTAGTGGATGCGGCAAGACCACGCTGCTCAACATCATCGCTGGGTTCCTCGGCCCCACCGACGGCGAGGTGTTTCTCGGGGGCGACCGAATCACCGGACCCAGCCGCGAGCGAGGAATGGTGTTCCAGCAGGGCGCCCTGTTCGAGTGGTTGTCGGTGTCGAAGAACATCTCGTTTGGCCCTCGCATGGCGCGTCAGAAGAAGGCTCAGTACGAACCAGAGGTTGAACGCCTGCTCGACATCGTCGGCCTGAGTGGATTCGGCGACAAGCAAATCTACGAGCTCTCCGGTGGCATGCAGCAGCGGGTGGCGTTGGCCCGATGTCTGGCCAACGATCCCGAGATGATGCTCATGGATGAGCCGCTCGGCGCGCTCGATGCGCTCACCCGCGAGAAAATGCAGAGCCTCATCCTCAACCTCTGGAACGACACCGGCAAGAGCATTGTGATGGTGACCCATAGTGTCGAAGAGGCTCTGTTGCTCGGCGACCAGGTCTTCGTGATGGCTCCGAGACCGGGCCGGATCGAGCGGGTGTATGAGCTGCCCTTCGCCCACCGAGCTCTCAGCGAAGACCCACGCGAAATCAAACAGGGGGCGGACTTCCAGGAGGTCAAAGAGGAAATCCTCAGCTTCATCTGGGAGATGGAAGAAGAGATCATGGGAAGGGAAACCGCCTGATGGATCAGAACGAAAAGGCCCACATGGGCGGTGCGGCGTCAGCCAACGACACAGGACCGGGGGCGGGCACAACCGCCCTCTTCACCGAACCCAAGGGGCGGCGCACCGACAACAAGACCGTGACGTTCGGCGACGCCGGCGCCGTCACAAGCCTGCCGCTATGGAGTGTCGCAGGCGTGATCTTCATCTTCGCCGTGTGGTACATCACGACCACCGCGTGGGGCTTTCCCGATGACTTCAAGGCGACGGTCGAGCCCGGCCTGAGCGACCGCGAACTGTTTCGACTGTGCTCGCTTTCCGACGAGTGTGACATCGATAGCTTCACCCAGATCGTGTCGCCGCTGGTGTTCCCGTCGATGCGCGACACATGGAATGCCGCCACCGAGTTGTTCAGCGACGGCTACCGCAACATCTCGCTGTGGACCCACACTTGGGCCAGCCTCTGGCGCGTGATTCGCGGCATGTTCTGGGGGTCGCTGTTCGGGATCCCGGTCGGCTTGGCGATGGGCCTCAGCAGCCGAGCTCGCGGCTTCTTCGATCCGCTGGTCGAATCGTTCCGCCCTATCCCCCCGCTGGCGCTGCTGCCGCTGTTCGTCTTGTCGTTCGGCATCGGCGACAAGACCGCCGTTCCGCTGCTGATCTTCGCTTCCATTTGGATCATGATCATCGCAGCACGGGCCGGCATGCGGAACGCCAGCCTGCCCAAAGTTCGGGCCTCGTATTCGCTCGGCGCGTCCAAACGACAGCTGCTCACCAAGGTGCTTCTGCCGAACGCGTTGCCGGAGATCTTCACCGGTCTTCGGGTGGCGTTGGGCGTGAGCTGGGGAACGCTGGTCGCCGCTGAGCTCTCAGGGGTTGCCGATGGTCTCGGCGCCATGATTTCCCAGGCGAAGAACTTCTCCCGGCTCGACGTGATCGTTGTCGGGATCGTGATCATCGCCGTCATCGGTGTGTTGATGGACATCCTCCTCCGGGTTGTCGAACGGCTTCTGATCCCCTGGCAAGGCAAGACCTGAGTGTCGGTTCTGGAGCGTTGGTACAGACAGGCCCGTTCAAATCCGAAACGGGTCGTGCTCGCCGATGGCGGCGACGACCGTGCCACGCAAGCGGCCGAGCAACTGGTCCGAGGTGGGCTCGCCGATGCGGTCGTCCTCGACGATCCTGACGCCTTCCGCTCGGCCTCGGTCGAACGGGCCGCCGGTGAGCTGACCAAGCCCGTCGACCTCGACGACCCACTCACCGTCGCGGCGCTGATGATCAAGGTGGGCGAGGCTGACGCCTGCGTCGGCGGCGCCTCGCGGCCTACCGCCGATGTGATCCGAGCGGGGCTTCGAGTTCTGGGGACCGCGCCAGACGTCGAGTCGGTGAGCAGTTGCTTCTTCTTCGTGCTTCCCGATGGTCGCCCGATCGCGTACGGCGACTGCGGCGTGCTGCCCGAACCCGACGAGGACCAGCTGGCTGCGGTAGCCATCTCGACCGCTCATACCTTCGAGCAGCTGACCGGAGAGGAACCTCGGGTCGCCATGCTGAGCTTTTCGACGAAAGGATCAGCCGAACACGACCGGGTCACGAAGGTTCGGCAAAGCCTCGCGATCGCACGGCAGGCAGCGCCAGATCTGGTGATCGACGGCGAACTCCAGTTCGATGCGGCATGGGCGCCCGAGGTGGCGGCCCGCAAAGCGCCCGACTCTCCTGTGGCCGGTCGGGCCAACGTCTTCATATTCCCCGACCTCGACAGCGGGAACATCGCCTACAAGATCACCGAACGTCTGGGAGGCGCCCAGGCCTTCGGACCGTTGCTGCAGGGGCTCGGTGGCATCATTCACGATCTGTCGCGAGGCTGCTCGGTCGACGACATCGTCAACGTAGCCGTCATCGCCTCGCTGCAATCTTGACGGGGTTCTCTATCCGAAGAGCCGGTTCATCAGGTCGTAGCTGCCCAAGGTAAGGGTTCCCGACAAGTCGGCCGTGGTCGAGTTGATGATGATCTCCTCCAAGCGCTGGTCCACAGAAACCGCACCGAGTCGGACGTCGCTCCGCCCACTGAGCCGGTCGACCACCGACTGCATATGGTCAAGCAGGTAATCGTCCCGGTTGTGGGTTGCCGTCATTGCCTCCATCGGGAACCCGTCGCTGATGAGAACGAGGTATCGGTGCGACGAGTCGATGCGGTCCAATCGCCGGATCGCCCATTCGATGGCCTCGCCGTCGACGCCCTCCCTGTAGTGGTCGAGGCGAAGCATCGCCGCCAAGCTGGCACGGGCCTGCCGCCATGTCTGGTCGAAGCTCTTGTAGACCACGTGCATCACGTCGGCGAGTCGGCCGGGATCTGGCGGCGAGCCCTCATCGGTCCAGCGGCGGGCCGACTCACCCCCGGCCCACGTGGCGGTGCTGAATCCGAGCACCTCGGTTCGCACATCGATCATCTCGAGCGCCCTGACGAACGTGTCGCACAGCACAGCCACCGACTCATACTGCTGCACCTTCATCGACCCGGTGGTGTCGACCAGGAATGTCACCACCGCATCCGACCCCCGACGGGGCACCGGGAGCGAATGAACAAACGGGTTGAGCGGATCGGCCACGATCTGGGCCAGTCTGGCCCGATCGATTCGACCATGATCCTGACCCCCCAGTAGGCCGCCTTCGGTCGGACGAAGAAAGACCGGGCTCACCCGCTGAGCCACCCGGGCTGCGCTCACGGCCTGCTCGGCACACGCCCGATCAAGGTCGCGTCGCAAGCGCCGCAACGCGACACTTCGGTAGAGGTCGTGTCCGGCGACCTCGATGTCGTTGGTGGTCGAGTAGATTCGGTAGCCGCTTCCGGCCACAGGCATGCCCGACCCGACGTCGGCGAGCGCCAACTCCGTCTCGAGGGCCCCCCAGCCAACCGGAACCAGAAGCCGGTTCGGAACACCTGTCGACCCGCCCGATCGGTCGGCCGGCGCGGCGTCGCCGATGAGTTCGCCGACCAACCTGGCAACTTCGGCCGCCGGTTCGGCAAAGGCCCGTTGATCATGGGTGTGCCCGGGGAGTTCGCGCAGCGCATGTCCAACCAGCCGCCCGAGGTTGGCCCGGGTGCCCTCGATGACGTCGTCGACGATCTCGTTGGGGAGAACACGATGCAAGCGAGCCCGAAGCATGTGGGTGATCGTGAAGATGATCAGGCCCGTTCCGGATTCGTCGAT
>JABDJU010000287.1 GCA_013003325.1 Acidimicrobiales bacterium | reverse complement strand
TCCTGGCCCATTTCGACATCAGATCAACATGAGCCAACGAAATCCTGCGGCCCATCAACGCCGCATGAAAGCTGGGGAACCGGTATTCAGCCCTCCCGGCACGACGCATGCTCGCGGCCCGGGCCCGCGACACCCTGCCCCGAGTGTTGACCACACCGATCATGGTGCGTTCACCCTTGGTATAGGCACAGGCTGCCCGTTCCCCTAGTTCCATGAACCGGCCCACCATCGCCGCCATCCGTTCAGACTCAGCCGCCATATCGGCCACCAAATCAGCGAACTCCTCCCGAGACAACCCAGCCACATCAATGCCGGCGACCCGATCGATCAGGCCACCGATCTCACCCAACACCACCCGCTCCCCAGCCAACAGACCGAAACCGCTTTCAAAGTTTCCCGCCAAAGAATCCATACACCAAGTATCACCCGAGGGTGTGACAGAGTCGTCCGCGGTCAGCCGTCGATCTCGAACACGTCGGAAGGTGAGCTGTTGGCCAACTCGAACGCTGCTGGGTCGCCCGGGACGGGCCCGATAATCGCCCACGTGACACCGAGTTCCTCGAGCAAGCGGTACGGGATCTCCTCGGTGGGGCGGACAATGACATCGAATCCGTCGAGAGAGCCTCGCTCCTCTGCAACAAGGTCGATCATCGCCCGGAGATCAGTCTCGGTCACCTCGATCGGGTACAGGCCGTCGTAGCCAGCAGCTCGCCGTACGGGCTTGCGGGCCGATCCTCGGGCCGCGAACCACATCGGGATCCGGGGATGCTGCACAGGCCTGGGCAAGGCCGTCACGCGGTCGGCCATGAAGTGCTCACCACGGAAGTCGACCTCTTCACCAGACCACAAACGACACAACAGTTCGGCGCCCTCGTCAAGCCGGGCGCCCCGCTCCCGGGCATCGACCACCTCACCGAAGGCGCTCAACTCGCGGGTCGTATCGACACCGAGGCCGAGCCCAAGCGTCAGGCGCCCGCCCGACAGGTGGTCGAGCGTGGTGCACTCGCGGGCCAGCTTGATCGGTCGGCGGCGGGTGATCGGCGTGACCATCGGCCCGAGCCGGATCTGTTCGGTCGCAACCGCCATCGCCGCCATCGCCACCCACGGGTCGGCGGTGTCCTGCGGGTCGCTCGGCCGGCGGAGTACGTGGTCCCACAGAAAGACGGCGTCCCAGCCTGCCTCTTCTGCCGCCACGGCCAGTTCGACCAGTGCGGCGGGATCAGCAAGATCGCCGTAGGGCGGAATCGTCAGGGCGTGGAACACGAACGCAGTGTCGCCCATCCACCGAGGTCAGACCAATGTCGTACAGATCGGCCGCTCGAAGCACTTAAGGTTGTGATCAGGGGGAAGGTAACCGTGACCGACACGGCCCTAGCACACCAGCCGTTTGCGACGTTCGTCAACGAGGCGGGCCCTAGGATCCGCCGTGCACTCGTCGCAGCCTTCGGGCCCGAGATCGGGACCGAAGCCGCTGCAGATGCGATGTCGATCGCGTGGGAACGTTGGGATCTGATATCGGGTCGGGAGAACCCCGCCGGGTATGTGTGGGGTATCGGCCGAAATCGAGCCTTGAAGCGGATGGGTCGGAAACGACGGCTGTTTCCGACACCGGAACCGGGCAGGGAACCCTGGATCGAACCGGGGCTGCCGGCGGCGATCGGAACCCTGTCGGAGAAGCAACGGACGGCAGTGTTGCTGACGAGCGGCTACGGGTGGACCTTCCGGGAGGTGGCCGAGCTGATGGACGTAGCCGTGTCGACGGTGCAAGCCCACGTGGAGCGAGGCATGGCCAAGCTCCGCAACGAACTGGGAGTGAACGATGACGAGTCTTGAGAACAGTCTCCGGGCCTACGCCGAATTCCTCGAAGAACAGTCGATCGACGTCCTACCTGATCACACACCACTGAACGACCGGCTCACCGAGCCGAGCGAAGGAGATGTGATCATGATCGACGATCTGGAGAAGTCACCGGACCCGAATACAAAGGAGCGAGTCGCAAGGTCCGGCCGCGTTCGCACGATGTTCGCCGCCGCCGCGATCGTTGTTGTTGCCCTGGCGGCGGCGGTGCTGCTGTGGCCCGAGAGCACCACCGAGGTCGACACGGCGGAGAACTCGGCCGATCTCGAAGTGACAGAGGTAGAGCTCCCGACCGAGCCACTTGACGTGGTTGAGCGCTATTACGAGTTCTTCGCCGCCGGCGACCTCGACGGTCTCGGAATTCTCATCGCTGACGACGCCCAGATCAATGACAACTGGCTCGAATACACCAAAGAACAGTGGTTGAGGCGAGCGGCCTACTACGTCGGCCAAGGTGCGACACACGAAGATCGAATATGCGAGCTCGACCCATCGAGCGGTGCAGTAGCCACCGTCGTCTGTTCGCACGGCACGCTCACCGCCGCAGCCCGGCCCACGGGAGAAACGGTTCCGATCGAAAGAAGGATCACGGTCCTCGATGGTCGGATCCTCGTACTCGGGGAAGTCGTCCGGGCTCCGGACTGGATCACCGTCAGCGCTAGCTTTGAACAATGGGCAAGTTGGGCGGTTGGCGAGCCACCCGACAACACCGAGTGCTGTGAGTGGGACTCGATCGACGACGCCCTGGCCGGGGGTCAAGCAATTGCCCGACTCGTGGCCGAGTGGGAATCCGACATCGAGACCTTTGGATGCGAGCTGGTCGACCGTCCGTGTACTGCGGAGACCGGACTCGGCCGATCCTTTGTGGTGGCTCGAGGAGAATGGGACGGAGCTGCCGTAGCCGAACTGATCGGCGAATCGGCCGAGGTCGACGAGCTGGCCACGACGCGTGACGACTATCTGGCTGTCGCCGAGTTCGAGCGGGCCATCGGGCGCACCTTCGAAATCATCGAATGCAAAACAGGAGCGTCAACTTCGGAACGGATCGGGCGGTGGTGCTCGTACTTCGGTGAAACGGACTGGTCGCGGGCCTTGGGTGACAGGCCCGAGCGGGGCGTGTTCGACTTGGTGTTCGTGGAGGGCGAGATCGTCGAGATCTCGGACAGTCCGCAGCTCGTCGACACCAACGCGTGGACGGTCTTCGAGGCGTGGCTGAGGGATAACCACGCGGACGACGTGGCGACCATGATCGACCTCGATGGGTCAAAGCCGCTGCTGACCACAGAGTCAATTGCGCTGTGGGAGCAGCACACCTCCGAGTTCGTCGCAGAGGTGTCGACTGGCTAAGAGCCCTCGGGCATCCAGGTCTCGTGGACGTGAGCCCACTTCAAGCCGTTGGGGGCGCCCCAGTCGTGCTCGAACAGCACAGTTGACTGGCGGGCGTTGGAGTTGTCCGGGGTTGTCTGCCATTCCTCGTAGCTGACCAGCATGCCGTCGGCCCCCTCCCATCGAACCGTTGTGTTCTTGATCTCGATGGTCAGCTCAACGGCACCGTGCGCTTCTTTCAATCCCTCGATCAGGTCGTTGCGGGCGACGGTCTCACCGTTCGGCGTGACCATGGTGAAGGTGTTGAGCAGGACAGACTCGACCCGATCGAGGCTGTCGCTCTCGCCGCCGAACCATTGCTCGAACTCGACGTGCAGCTCTTGGATCTCGGTGATGGCTGCAGCGGTTAGATCGTCCATGAGTCGAACCTACTCGGCGGCGTCGGCAGCAGAGTCGAAAGGACCGGCGGTGAGAACCCATCCGAGCCGATCGTCGGTTTCGAATCGCCACCATCGGTCGTGCCGGTCGAGGCGTAGCTGCACCGAGCCGGAGTGGATGGCGTTGGCGTTCTTTCGGGCCTTGGGACCGAGGGCCAGCCGGGCCGGCTCCAACTGATCGGCGGTTGCTGGCCACGAGCCGACCGCAACGGCGACGCCGTCCTCGCCGCCGACGGCCCAGGCCCGAGCGCCGGCTTCGAGTTCGGCTTCTGAACCGTCGAACAGCGGCGCCAACGGTGAGAGGGTGCGCCCTCGCTCGAGCCGTGCTGCAGCTCGTCGCATCAAATCGCCTTTGACCGTGCCGCCTAGCCCGCTGTGACCGTCGTCCATGAGCAACGCCAGTGCCCGCTCGGCGGTGTCGGCGGCCAGGCGCTCGAGTTCTCGAATGTCGAGCCCGGAATCGGCTGGAGCCGGCACCCGAAGCGGATTGACCGCCCCCACCGCCGGGGGCAGAGGGCGGCTATTGGGCAGCGACGCCAGAGGCCGATCGAACGCTGCGGCCGGATCGGTGGTGTCGTCGATCGTGGTCCGTTCGGCGTCGGGGTCATGGCCGGCGATCAGAGCCCGGCGGCGGCGGACCTCATCGACAATCGTCGCTCGATCACGGCCTCGCACGAAGAACAGCACGAAGGGGTCGTCGTCGATCAGGTCGCAGGTCGAATAGCACAGAGCGGCGGCATGCTTGCACGGGTCGCCCCAGTCGGGGCAGGAGCAGTTGGGGCGAAGATCACCGGCGGTGGGCAGCAGTGGAGCCCCAGCCTCTTCGGCATGGAGGGCCAGACCGTGGGGCATCGCACCCGAGAGCAGTTCGGCCGAGTAGCGAGCCTTCGAGACGATCAGCTCGATCAGAGTTTCCCACTGGTCTTCGGTGAGGATCTTCACGCCGAGCGAGGTGCGGTAGGTCTCGGTTCCCCACACGATGGCCGACACCGACCCGGGCGACACGATCACGTCTTGCACCCGATCCTGCCGGGCATAGGTTCGCCCCCGCGACAGCCGACCAGCGTCGGCGAACCGCGAGGTCTCGAGGCTCTTCAGCCAGGCTTTGCCCCACCAGGAAGAGCCGAATGTGTGGGCCCCGGCCATCAGTCGGACCCTTCGAGATCGTCGTCGTCCAAATCGCTCAGCACGATCAGCTCGGCCAGTTCGTCGTTGGAGAGCTTGCCGATCCACGCCTCCCCGCCAGCCAGCAGGCTGTCGGCCAGCTCACGCTTCTGGTGCAGCACGGACGCGATGCGGTCTTCCACCGTTCCGGCGGTGACCAGGCGGTGCACGTTGACGGCCTTGTCTTGCCCGATGCGGTAGGCCCGATCGGTGGCCTGATCTTCGACCGCCGGGTTCCACCACCGGTCGTAGTGGATCACGTGGCTGGCGGCGGTGAGATTGAGGCCGGTGCCTCCCGCCTTCAGAGAGAGGATCAGGATCGGCAACTGGCCCGACTGGAATCGTTCGACCAGTTCGTTCCGTTCGTTGACCGAACAGCCGCCATGCAGGAATCCGGTGGTGAACCCCTGTGAACCGCAGTAGTTGGTGATCAGGTTCCCCATGCGCACGTATTGGGTGAACACCAGCGTGCTCTGGTCGGCATCGCATGCGGCGGAGAGGAGGTCGAGAAGCGCATCGAGCTTGCCGGACCGATTGGCCAGCGGTTCGGTTTCGCCCAGGTAGTTGGCCGGGTGATTGGTGATCTGCTTCAAGGCGGTGAGCATCTTGAGCACCATCCCCTGGCGGGAGATCTCGTCGCTGGCCGAGCGCAGATCATCGAGTGCCTGATCGGCGACAGCCTTGTAGAGGGTCGCCTGCTCGGCGGACAGCGGAACCACCACATCGCGCTCGAGCTTGTCGGGAAGTTCGGGAGCGATTCCGGGGTCGGTCTTGCGACGTCGCAGAAGCAACGGTGCAACCCTGAGTTGTAGCCGGGTTCGGACATCGCCGTTGTCGTCTCGCTCGATGGGAGTGGCAAACCGACGGCGGAAGTCGGCCATCGAGCCCAAGTATCCGGGAAGTACCCACGATGCGATACTCCACAGTTCGAGCAGCTTGTTCTCGACCGGAGTGCCGGTGAGCGCGACCCGCACCCGGCCGCCGAGGAGCGACATCGACTTGGCGGTTCGACTCTTGGGATTCTTGAAGGCCTGCGCCTCGTCGGCCACCACCAGATTCCAGGGCCGTTCCCCCAGCGCTTCAGCGTCGGATCGCACCACGCCATAGGTGGTGAGCACGATGGTCTCGGCGGGCAGATCGTCGGGAAGGATCCGGCTGGAGCCGTGATAGCGAACCGTGTTTGAGCCGGGGACAAACTGGGCCGCTTCTCGCTCCCAGTTGGTGATGAGCGAGGTGGGGCATACCACGAGCGTTGGGCCGTTGCCGGCGGCGTGGAGGGCGAGGACTTGCACGGTCTTGCCGAGGCCCATGTCGTCGGCCAGTACCCCGCCGGTGCCGAGGCGACTGATCGCCTGGAGCCAACCGAGGCCGACCCTTTGGTAGGGGCGAAGGGTGGCGGTGAAGCCTTCTGGTTCGTCGGCGGGTTGGGGACTGCTCAGTGCTTTGAAGTCGGCGGCGGCATCGGCGATGAGGCCGTTGAGAATGAACGAGTTGACGCCTTCGAGACCGAACGGCAGCGAATCGGCGGTGTCGAGGTCGGCGGTCACGGCAGCGCCGAGAAGCTCCACGACGTCGGGGTCGGGCGGGGGCTCGGCCAGCCGTCGGCGTTGACGCTCATCGAGCACTACCCACTGGCCGCGAATCTTGACGACGGGTCGTTTGGCGTTGGCGAGCGCATCGAGTTCTGACCTGGTGAGGGTGAGTCCGTTGAGGATCACTTCCCACTCGACGTGGAGCAGTGACTGGAGGTCGAACACGGTGGGCAGGTCGCCAGGTGGCGAGGAGGGGGTGATGACCTTCGGGCGTTGTTCGATCGAGGCCGAGTCGATCTGACCGGTGATCCGGACCTCGATCCCAAGCTTCTGAAGGTCCTCGACGATGTCCATGAAGCCCGACACCTCGTCGGCAGCCAACATCACGCTGCTGGGCGCAACCTCTTCCATCGCCCGGTTGAGCAGCGGACACACCAGGGATGCCTGACGAAGGCCTATCAGGAACTCGCTCTCCGCTTCGGAACCGAGCACCGCGGCCACCTCGGCGGGTGAACGCCAAAGCTCCTCAGCCGCCACGACAATCGACGGGTCGCGGGAACTGCGGACCGACAGGTCGAGCAGCCATGGTGAGTCTTCGTCGGTCTCGTCGTTGGGCGGAACCACGCTGATCACCAGGCGGGTGCCGGCGGCGAAGGGCTGGACGAGGTCGGTGAGCCAGGGACGGAGGTGAGGCACCCGCATGCCGTCGGGGTCGGCGAAGGCGGGGCTCCCCGAAACCAGTGCCGCCGCCGGGGTTCGTACCAACGTGTCGGCGACCGCATCGAGCAGGCATGAGATCGCCGCGGTCTCGTTGACGATCCGCGGTGTGCCGTGCTGGTCGGCTTCGACCAACCCGCAGTGGGCGGCGGCGGGCAGGGCGGCAGCGATGCGGTCGATGTACAGGGCATCGGCCGGGTTGATCGGGCCGACCCGCCAGCTGTCCCAACCGTCGGTGGTGATCCACGGGAGCAGCTGGCCGCGGCTGATCAGATCGAGGCCAAGCCGAATCGACATCGCCAGAGCGTGGAATGTGTCGTGCAGCTCGGCCGAGCGGGGCAGCGGCGTCAGGGCTTCGATCGCGTTGGACATGTCGAGCACCGTGGCGCCGACGGTGTGAACGGCGCCGTCGCCGAGCACCACTTGGATCGGCTGGAGCGTCTGATCGAAAAGCCCGTCGATTGTGTCGGGATCCCACACCGCCACACACGACCGGCGGGGCCGGTCGTGGGCAATGAACGTGGCCCAATGATGCGGCTCGAAGTGCAACGGCCTAGACGACGACGGGCTCGGCCGGTGCCATTTCGATCGAACGGTCGGACCGGTTGAGCAAGCGCCCAGAGAAGAAGGCACCGACAAGAATGATCGAGCCGTAGCCGATGAACAGGACCCGAGGGCCGTACAGGTCGAAGATCACAGGACCCATGAAGGCGGTAGCGCCGGCAACGATGGCGCCGGCCGATTCGAGCAGCGCCTGTCCGGCGGCCGACTGTGAGGCACCGGTCTCCCGTACGGTGAGAACCTGGCACGACGTGAACGACACCGCCTCGACCGATGAATGAAGGATGCCGGCGAGGGTGAATCCGATCAGGCTGGGAAACAGCCCGTATCCCGACACCGAAAAGGCGGCGGCGACCATGGCCAGCGGAAAGATCCTCCGGGCGTTCGAACGCTCGACGAAGGAACCGGCTGGGCTCGGCAGGACCACCAGCGGGGCGCCGATGATCAGCAGTATGAGGCCGACCTCGGTGTTGCTGGCGCCGAGGTCGTCGAGGTAGATGTCGACCACCGAATCGAAGATGCCGATGGCACCAAAGAGGGCGGTGTAGCCGAGCAGCGCACCTCGAAGCCCGGGCCGCTCGAGCAGCCGGGTGACCGACGAGAACGTCATTCGTGAGGTGGCGACCGGTGAGTTCCATGCCCAGCCCAGGAGCGGAATCGTGACCGCCACGATCGCGACAGCGAACACGATGAAGACGGTGGCGAACCCAAACCGCTCGAGTTGAGCTGCCAGGGGCGGGCCGAGAATGAAGCCGGCGACCGAGGCGCTGAGCAGCGCGCCGAGTTTCTGTCCGGCGCCATCGACTTCGTGGCCGATGACGGCCTTCTTCACAGCTAGGCCGCCCATGGCGATGGCCGCACCGAGCAGCCCGCGGGACACGACGAAGTGCCACAGCGTGTCGCCGAACCCGAACAGGAGGTTGCCGGCGACAGCGAGCCCGGTAGCGCCGATGATCAGCGGGCCGGTGTAGCCACGGTCGGCCAACGGCGACACGATAAAGGTGGCCGGCAGCGTGGTGAGGAAGCCGACGGACGCCACGAGGCCGATGCCCCATTCGGGCAGCCCGTAGGCATCGCGAATGTCGGACAGGAAGACGAACACACCGCCGATGCTGGCGACGAGTAGGAACTGGTATGCGTACGCCAGCCGATGCATGGCCCCATTGTCGCCCAGCGGTGTGACACTTCCCCCGAATTTCTACACCTCGCCCTCTCCGCCGAAAATGCGTACCCAGCCCTCCGATTCGGGGGGCTCGACACGCAAGAAGAGGCCCCGGGTGGGTGGGACACGCAATTTCGGGTCACCTAGGCTCGGGCCATGCCCAAGCCTTTTCGATTCGGAATCCAGGCCAAGTCGGCCACCAGCAGGTCGGAGTGGATCGAACAGGTGAAGAAAGTCGAGGACCTCGGCTACTCGTCGCTGAGCCTGCCCGACCACTTCGACGGCCAGCTCGCCCCGACTCCGGCCCTGATGGCGGCCGCCGACGCCACTACCACCTTGCGGGTTGGGGCGTTGGTGTGGTGCAACGACTACCGGCACCCGGTCACCTTCGCCAGCGAGATGGCGACGCTCGACATCCTCTCCGACGGCAGGCTCGAGCTGGGAATCGGCGCCGGCTGGATGCGAACCGATTACGACGCCGCCGGCATCGACTACGACCGGCCCGGCGTTCGCATCGATCGGATGATCGAATCGATCGAGATCATCAAGGGCCTGTTCGGTGAAGGCGCCTTCACATTCACCGGCGAACACTACGGGGTGACCGACCTCGACCTTCAGCCCAAGCCGCTACAGGATCCGGTGCCGATCCTCATCGGCGGCGGCGGGCCGCGCATGCTGAGGCTTGCCGGCAAGCACGCCGACATCGTGGGCGTCAACCCGAATCTGAAGTCGGGAGCGATCGACGAGACAACGGTGGCCGATGCCACCGCCGAGCGCTACGCCGAGAAGATCGGCTGGGTGAAGGATGGGGCAGGAGACCGGTTCGACGACATCGAGCTTCAGATCCGAGTCTTCATGACCATGATCACCGACGATCGGGACGGAACCGCTGAAGCGCTCGGACCCGGCATGGGAATGACCAAGGAACAGGCCCTCGCATCTCCCCTAGCAGCGGTCGGAACGGTCGACGAGATCGCCGAGACCCTGATCGAGCGACGTGAGACCTACGGCTTCAACTACGTGACCCTCGGAGCTGAGAACATCGACTCGTTCGCGCCGGTGGTCGCGAAACTGACAGGAACCTGACCAACGACTCTTGGCAACGTGGCGTCGTGGTCGGACGATCGACCTCATGGTGGCTCAGGAAGTATCAGCTTCGTCCGGTGCGATTCAGCACGACCGGCGGACCCAGCGGGGGGTCGGTCGAACCATTGGCGCCTTCTTTCAGGTGGTCGGGCACGTGCTGGCGCCGTGGAGGAGGGAGGGGCGTTTGCGATGGGGAGCGCGCCCGGGTGAACCGGATCCATCCCTGCCCGGCGAGGATCTCATCCCCGATCCCATGTGGGACTTCACCCACGCCATCACGATCGCCGCTTCGCCCGAACAGGTGTGGCCGTGGATCGCTCAGCTGGGGCAAGGCCGGGGTGGGTTCTACACGTTCGAACGGCTCGAGAATCTGCTCGGCTGTCAGATCACCAACGCCGACGAGATCCTGCCCGAACATCAGAATCCAGCGGTCGGAGATGAACTCCGGCTCCACCCGGAGTCGCCACCGATGCACGTGGCGATCGTCGAGCCCGGCAAGTCGCTCGTCCTACGGGGATCGCCCACCGATGCCGCCGAGCCCGAAACCGACAACATCTGGGCGTTTCACGTGCGCCCCGAACCGAACGGGAACTGCCGTCTGATCGAACGGGGTAAGACCGTACACGGCACCTCGCTCTCGGACCGCCTGTTCTTTTCGCCGCTGCTCATCGAACCGATCGGCTTCGTCATGAGCCGGGAGATGCTGTTCGGGATCAAAGAGCGGGCCGAGACGGCGAGGCACCTGACCGCCGCCTGATGGCGGTACTAACGTCACTATCACTGTGAGCCCGATCCTCGTCGTTGCGCTGATCATCCTGGTGACGCTCTTGGTCATTGTGCTCGCCGTCGTGGGTGTCACCGCGGTGGGCGCACGCAAGGTGAAACGCCACTATCAGGGTCAGCAGGAGTTGGTACCGGGGCACAAGAGCGCGGCCCCGCTGAACTGGACCGGGTCACCGAAGCGGGAGGCGTTACAGCACCGGCGCTTAGTGAAGGCCATGCAGCTGGCCCGCTCGGTTCACAGCCCGGCCGAGGCTGATGCGTTGGGGAGGCAGGCGATCCTGATCGAACAGGAGCTGGTCCGGGCGGCTCTTATGCCCAAGGGCACCAAGAAGAAGGCGCTCGATACCACCGAGAGCTTGGTCAGCAGCGTGGAAGAACTGGCCGCCGGGGTCTACGAGCGATCATCACCGCTGCCGATGATCGAAACCGACCTCAGGGAGCTCCGACAACGGCTCCGACTGCTCGAAGAAGCGCGCCGAGAGCTCGGCTAGGAGGCGTGCCGCTTGTCTGCGCTCGCCTAGCGAGATCGCAACACGACGGTAGATGTGAGAACCTCAGCGCCGTCTGGGATTCCTGCCAGGCCCGCCGT
>JABDJU010000273.1 GCA_013003325.1 Acidimicrobiales bacterium | reverse complement strand
GAGGACGGGACCTTCGCCGCAGACATGCGTCTCATCGAGACCCCACACACCGTCCAGGTACGTACCCGGATCGACGGCAGCGTCGACCTCTGCTGGCGCCGGGTGCCGTTGCGCGGTCCCGATCCCGGGAGCCTCGGGGTGCCGGATTCGACCAGACCCTAGGTATGAGAAGTCCATACCCCTCGGTCGACAAGACGTTGCCGTCCTCGGCGTAGAGCAGCCACGTCGAATCGTCGTAGATGTCGGCCAGATCCAGGATGAACTGTGTCCGACGCCGACCTGTGCGGGAGCTGTGAGCGGCCGCAGTTCATGACCAAGTCACTCCAAATTCCCTGGAGCTGGAGTTGGTCAGATCGGCCCGGCGGGAGGCAGGCGGAACCCGACCCGGGCGCCACCGAGGGGCGATTCGGTCACGGCGACGTCGCCGCCGTGTTGTTCGACGATGCTGGCGACGATGGAGAGCCCGAGGCCGGATCCGGGCATGGGGCGGTCCTGGTCCCGGCGGTAGAACCGATCGAACACTCGGTCCCGTTCACTGACGGGTATGCCGGGTCCGGCGTCGTCGATGAACACGCCATCAGGGCCGACCTCGACGGCGATCGTGCTGCCGGCCGGGCTGTATTTATCGGCGTTGGTCAACAGGTTGGTGACGGCGCGATCCAGAGAGTCGGCGTCGCCCAGCACCACTACCGGCGATGTTGTGGTGGTGACGTTGCGGCCGGTTCGGTGAACGAACCGGTCGACTGCGGTGTAGACAACTGCGGCCAGATCTACCGGCACGGTCGCCGGCGGCTGGTGTGAATCGGTTGCCAGTTCGATGATCTCGGCCATGACGTTGTTGAGTTCTGCCAGCTCGCGGCGTACACCCGCCAGGGTCGCGTGACGGGCGTCGGGTTCGAGTTCAGGGGCTCGCATGAGCCAGTCGATGTTCGCGGTCACGCTGGTTAGCGGAGTCCGGAGCTCGTGCGCGGCGTCCTGGACGAGTTGGTGCTGTTGTTGTTGTGATCGTTGCAGGGCGCGAAGCATCCGGTTGAACCCGTCGCCGAGGCGACCGACCTCATCGCGACCCGTAGTCGGGACCGTCACAGCAAAGTCGCGGGTCTCGGCAACCTCGTCGACGGTGTTGGACAGTGTCCGCAACGGCCGGGTAGTGCGCTGTGCGAGGACCCAGCCCGCGCTTGCAGCCAGAACGGCGACGATGCCGGCGGTTGCGAGCGTCCGGGTTCGCAACACATCGAGGAGGCTCTCGGATTCTTCGAGAGAACGAGCCACCTGGATCGCTCCGCCGCCGTCGAGGTGGTCGGTGATCATCCGGTAATCGGTGCCATCGATCGTGATCGTGCGCAGCACCGCCCGGCGGTTCTCGTCGGCGAGCTCCCGTTCGGTGTCATCGACCGGCAACAGGAGTCCGGTGTTGGACACGACGTCGCCGTCACCGTCGAGGATCTGCACCTCGGCGTCGGGGCTCACCGAGACAACCACCGGGTTGTCGGACTGGCGGTCTCGGCGGTCGCGGGGCTTGTCACGGCGGCCGTCGGCAATCTCGTCGGCCCGCTGTTCGAGGAATTGGTCGATCTCAGCGGTGACCTGTCGGCCGGTGGTTATGTAGGACGCGCCGCCCACCACGAGGGCGGTTGCGACGGCGACGACGGCGAAGCCGGTGGCCAATCGTGCCCCCAGGCCCATTTCAGTCCTCGACCCGTAGGACGAACCCGACGCCGCGCACCGTCTCGATGATGCGTGGCGTTCCGTCAGCCTCGAGCTTGCGTCGGAGGTAGCCGATGTGGACATCCAGCGATCTCGACGAGTCCCCGAAGTCATAACCCCAGATCCGGTCATACATCACCGACCGCTCCAACACGATTCCCTTGTTGCGCATCAACAGCTCGAGGATGGCGAACTCGGTGCGCGTGAGGTCGATCTCGCCGGTCGGGCCCGACACCAGGCGCCGGGGAACATCGAGCGTGAAAAATCCTGCCTGGAGCTTGTCAACGCCGCCGTCGTCGACGCGACGCAGCAGAGCTCGCACTCTGGCCAGGAGCTCGTCGAGATCGAACGGTTTGGTCAGGTAGTCGTCAGCGCCGGCGTCGAGGCCGGCAACACGATCAGTGACTTCATGGCGGGCGGTCAACATGAGCACCGGGGTCCGGTCGCCGCGTTCGCGCAGTTTGCGGCAGACACCCAAGCCATCGACGAAGGGCATCATGACGTCGAGAAGTATCGCCATGGGTTGCTGGGACTTGATGGTTTCGAGTGCTTCTGCGCCGTCGTTGGCCGTGACGACCTCATAGCCCTCGTAGGACAAGATTCGCTCGAGGGCTTGGCGGATCTCGGCGTCGTCTTCGGCGACCAGGATGCGTTGGGTGGGTTGGGGAAGGCTCACTACGACTCCATTTCGCTATGACCCCGGTTGTGCGGTTGCGTGACGCGGCCCGAATCCGGACCGCCGAGCGGCGATCCGGGATAGGGCCAGCCTACGCCCACCAGGAGGGAGGGGGCCGGGACGGGCGCAGGGGGACAGTTGGGATCATGCCTGGGCATCGTCCTCCACGCCGTTCACCCGGTCGGTGATCCGAGCCTCGAGCTCAGCGAGCTTCTCGTCCGCTTCGGCCTCGGTGATGCGGCCGTCGGTGACCTTCTCGCTAATGCGCTCGGCCTTGGCGTCGACCATGGCGTCGATCACGACATCGACATCGACGCCGTTGGCTGCGGCAACGTCGGCGATCGTGTCGCCGGAGGCGATGGCGGCACGCAGGTCCGCCTCGTCGATACCGATCGCGATAGCCGCCTCCTCGAGGTCACAGCCGCCACGATGGCCACGCCGGTCTTCGTGTTCGCCGTCAGAGTCGGATTCGGGGGTGCCGGGATCCTCGGCTTCTTGGACCAAGACGATGTCGCCCAGGTCGGTTTCGACGGTGGGGTCCACTGTCTCGACCGTCGGCGCCGACGAGTCGTCGCCGTAGCTCTGCGCCGCGGCCGCCGAGACGGAGAGCCCGCCGATGGTCAGGCCTGCGAGCGTCGCAACGGTGAGGATCTTCTGGTTCTTCATGGTTGTTCTCCTTTGGGAGGTGTGGTTGGTTTCGACACCCACCCTCGATGGCTTCCTGCAACCATTCGGCACGGGAACGGCAAGACCCTGACAAGATGCGCCGCGATCCTGTGAGGAACTTGTGAGCCCCAGCCTTCTGATGGCCCTCGCTGCTGGGGAGGGGTCCAACTTGTCAATGCCTTGTCAGTCGTCGCGCACTTCTCGAACATTGTTCGGCAAGGGTCAGCTGATGCACGCTCCTACGTTCCCCCAAAACATGGAAGACCGGATGCGGTCAGCCCTCCGTTTCGCCGCCGATCGCTTCGACTGGCAACCTGCATGGGTAGTTCTCACCGAGCTGTTCATCGGCCTCGGTTGGCTCAGAGCCGTTGCCGAGAAGCTCATCGACCAGCGATGGTGGCGAGGCGAGGTTCTCGAGCACTTCGTCGAAGACCACGCTGGCACGACCCTCGGTTGGTATGGACCGTTCCTCGACATCGTGGTGCTTCCATTCGCACCAGTGATCGCTGCGGTTGTGGTGCTGGGTCAGCTGGTGGCCGGCGTGAGCCTCGTGACGGGGCGCCGGCTCACGGTCGGCCTCGCGGTTGGCATGTTCTTGAACCTGCATTTCATGGCAGCCGGCGCAGTGACGCCGTCGGCCTTCTACCTTCTCGGCCAAGGCGCCCTGGTTTTGTGGCTCAGTGAACAGACGGTGAGTGGCGCACGGATCCAGGCGCTGCGGATCGCGGCGGCCGTTGGAGCCTTCGTCGTCGGCTTGAACATCCCGTTCATCTCGACGCTTCATCCCGCCGAGGTCATCGAGGACCCAGCGGTCATGTTCTCCTTCGCCGGAGCGTTGGCCGCACTGACCTGTCTTCTGGCCGCCGGCAATCATGGCGCACACCCGGCCCACCATCAGTCCTGACTCGGCGGCCCGCTGACAACCGCGCGGCTGGGTCGGGTTCATTTGCCGGAACCTTGCCGGAAGGCTGCCTTCTCCCTGCGGCCAGCGGGTTCTTCTGGAACCCACGACAACCCCAGAAGGAGCAGAGACATGAACCCCGACGACGAACTCCGCAGCCAGGACGCCTCCGCAATCGACCCGGCACCGCCAGAGCCAACCAAGGTAGAATCCCGGCTTCGGCTTCGAAGCGCCGGACCCGAACGGCAATGCTGGTCCTGCCGATCGCCGCCGCCGGTATCGGCGCAGCGGGAGTGAACCACCTGGCAGCGGCAGATCCTGAACCCGCAGTGGTTGCGGCGAACGAAACGGCCAGCCCGACCCCGCCGGTCCCAACCAACGAGACCGACATCGCGTCCGCAGTATTGGACGACGCCCGGTCCCTGGATGGCTCCGGCAACAACCTCGACAATCCCACTTTGGGCCAAGCCGGCGGGAACTACACACGGGTCGCCGACGCGAACTACGCCGATGGCGTCGGGGAGATGATCGCAGGACCCGGCGAACGCTACGTGAGCAATCGAATATTCAACGATTCCAATCAGAACATCTTCTCCGAGAACGGGGTCACCCACTGGGGGTTCGTGTGGGGCCAGTTCATCGACCACACCATTGGCCTGCGTGCGGTTGGCGACGAAGAACTGGTCATCGAGTTCGACCCCTCCGACCCGCTGGAAGAGTTCACCAACGACCTCAGCGCAATGACGACGCAACGATCAGCGGTCGCCGAGGGCACCGGCGCTGACACGCCGCGCCAACAGGTGAACACGCTCAGCTCCTACATCGACGCCTGGAACGTGTACGGCGGATCCGCCGAGCGCCTCGATTGGCTGCGCGAAGGCAACGTGGACGGCGACCCGACGAACAACGACGCCACGCTGCTCAACGACGACGGCTATCTTCCGACCGCAACCGCCCGGGAGGGCGTCGACGCCCCCGCAACCGACCTGATGGGTCGCCTCTTTGCCGACCCAGACGCCGCCGTCATCGCCGGCGACGTGCGGGTGAATGAGAACATCGGCCTCACCGCAGTCCACACCCTGTTCTTGCGCGAGCACAATCGCATCGTCGACGCTCTCCCCGATGACCTCGACGAAGAGTTGAAGTTCCAGATCGCCCGACGGGTCTTGGCCGCCGAGATGCAATACATCACCTTTACCGAGTTCCTCCCCGCCATGGGCGTCACGCTGGACGAGTCCACCGGCTACGACCCGAGCGTTGACCCATCGATCACCAATGAGTTCGCCACCGTCGGCTACCGGGCCCACTCCCAGATCCACGGCGAGTTCGAAGCAGAGATCCCCCTCGACCAACTCGACGACGCCTCCCTCGTGAGGCTTGCAGCCCAAGGCGTCGAGGTCGTGGTTGACGAAGATGCCGGTGTGGCCGAGATCGCGGTTCCGCTCAACGTCGCCTTCGGCAATCCGCACCTCCTCGAAGACATCGGACTCGGGAACCTCCTTGCCGGCCTGACGTCGGAGGCGGCGTACGCCAATGACGAGCAAATCGACAACCAGCTCCGCAGCGTCCTGTTCCAGATCCCAGGACCTGATACTGAGAACCCTGCCGATTGCCTCGACGGTGAGGCCATCGCACAGTGCTTCAACGGTGTCAATGACCTCGGAGCCCTCGACGTTGCGCGGGCCTACGACCACGGCATGCCCGGCTACAACGACCTGCGGGTGGCATACGGCCTCGAACCGGTCAGCTCCTTTGCCGAGCTCACCGGCGAGGACACCGAAGATCTCGGCGGGGTCAGCATCGACGATCCGGCCATCCTCGACTTCGTGCACCTCGAAGACGGCGACGGCAACGTGCTCGAGATCGGATCCGAAGCCGCCGACGGCGAGACCGTGATCGCCGAGCGCCGCACGACCACCGCCGCCCGCCTCGCAGGGATCTTCGGCGTCGTCGACGAAGTCGACGCTTTCACTGGAATGGTCTCCGAACCACACGTTGCCGGCACCGAGTTCGGTGAGCTCCAGCTCGCCATGTGGAAGACCCAGTTCGAGGCACTGCGCGATGGTGACCGGTTCTTCTACGCCAATGACCGCGTGCTCGACGCCATCGCCGCCACCTACGGCATCGACTACCAGCGCACGCTCACGCAGGTGATCGCCGACAACACCGACATCGACGCCGCGGCACTCCCGACCAACGCGTTCCTACTGCCAGACGTCCAAACCGGGAGTGTTTCGGCCGACCCGCTTTCGGCGTCGGAGCCCGTCGACGCCAGCGCACAAGGTGACCCCGACACCGGCGAGGAACAGCCCGGCTCCGAAGGCGAGCGCCGGGCCGAGGACGAGCCCCCAGGCAGCCGCTACCGTGACCGGAGTCGGCGCCAGCCCGGTCGCAGTGGTCCGGGTTGACGCTGTGAGGTCTACCGTAACGACGAGAGCGGCGGGTTTGCGGCTTACGCCCCGAGCTGAACTCGACGGAGGAGCTGCGCGTTCAGCGCAACCACGATGGTCGAGGCGCTCATGAGGATGGCGCCGACTGCGGGTGACAAGGTGATGTCGGCCCAGGCCAGCGTCCCTGCTGCCAATGGGATGGCGAGGATGTTGTATCCAGCCGCCCAGGCGAGGTTTTGAATCATCTTGCGGTAGCTGCGACGAGACAGGCTGATCACCGATGCAACCCTGCGTGGGTCACTCGATGCGAGAACGACCCCCGCTGATTCGATTGCGACGTCGGTCCCGGCGCCAATGGCAATCCCGACATCCGCGCGGGCGAGCGCCGGAGCGTCATTGACGCCGTCGCCGACCATCGCGACCGAGCCGCCTGTCCGTTGGAGTTCGGCGACGACCTGCTCCTTGTCCTCGGGAAGTACCTCTGCACGGACGTGGGAGATGTTCAGATCGGCGGCGACGCCGTTGGCAACGCTCGTTGCATCGCCGGTGACCATGACAACCTCGACACCCATCCCCATGAGTGCCGCCACCGCGTCGCGGGCTTCGGGCCGAACCTCGTCTTCCAGTGCGAAGGCACCGATGACCGAGTGGTCGCGGAGGAGGTACAGCACCGCAGCACCACGCTCCGACCATGCTTCGATGTGATCATCAAGCTCGGAGGGGATCGACACCATCCGTTCGCGTAGTAGCGCTGGACCGCCGACGGCGTAGGTGTGTCCTTCGATTTCGGCTTCCACTCCCCGACCTGTCAGGGAACGAAAGCCGACAGCCTGGGCGATATCGCCGTTGGATCGACCGGCGGCGACAATGGCTCGAGCGAGGGGATGTTCGCTGTCGGACTCCACTCCGGCAGCCAATCGCAGCACCTCCGGTTCTGTCTCCCCCGAGACGGCGGCTACACCGGTAACGATGTGTTCGCCCTTGGTGAGCGTGCCGGTCTTGTCAAACAAGACGGTGTCGATCGATCGCATTCGTTCCAGTGCGAGGCGGTCCTTCACCAAGATGCCGGACTGTGCTGCTATGGCGGTCGAGAGCGAGATGACGAGGGGAATGGCCAAGCCCAGCGCATGCGGGCAGGCAATGACCAGCACCGTGACCGTCCGCACGATCGCTTCATCGAGCGTTCCGAACGCCCACCAGGCCACGAAGGTGAGGGCTCCGGCGAAGGACGCGACGTAGAACAACAGTGCGGCGAACCGGTCGGCGAGAACCTGGGCGCGGCTCTGCGCCGATTGCGCCTCGGCTACAAGCCGTTGAATTCCGGCCAGGGCCGTGTCATCGCCCACGGCCTCGATCCGGATCCGAATCGATGAGTCGGTGGAGACGGTGCCGGCGGTCACGCGGTCGCCGATTCCCCTCGCGACGGGCATGGACTCTCCGGTGACCATCGATTCGTCGAGCTCGGCATCTCCACCGACAATCGTGCCATCGGCAGGGACGCGGCCGCCGACCCGCACAAGCACGATCGCCCCGACGTTCAGTTCAGACAGCGGCACCAGCCGTGTGTCGGCCCCCTCGATGACCTCTGCCTCGTCCGGAAGCAGCTCGGCTAGTGCGGCGAGGGCGCCGCGTGCCCGACCGATGGCCTTCATTTCCTGCCAGTGCCCGAGCAACATGATGGTGACCAACGCCGCCAGCTCCCACCAAAACTCGAGATCGAGCCAGTCAAGGCTGGTGGCCATCGATGCGGTGTACGCAACGACGATTGCCATGGAGATGAGCAGCATCATCCCGGGTGCACGCGACCGGACCTCGCTGACGCCGCCGACAAGGAACGGCCAACCACCCCAGAAGAAGACGAACGAACCGAGCACCGGGCCGAGCCAGGCTCGCCCTGCGAATGAGAGCTCGTAACCGAACCAGTCCATGATCATTTCACTGCTGATCACAAGCGGAATCGTCAGAAGCAGGCTCAGCCAGAATCGCCGCCTGAACATGTCGGGGTCATGACCCGCATGCTTGTCGTGACCACCATGCATGTGGTGTGCCGCGGGAGGACTGGACGGGGGGTCGCCGGTCGTTGCAGGACTGTGCCCTGCTTGATCGGGAAGACCGCGATGATCGTGTCCAGGCCGATCCGCGAGGGCGGTCGGTGCCGTGAAGGCGTTGTGCCTCGTCTGCTGTGCTTGCAACTTTGTGCTGCTTGTCGCCACCGGTGTCGAGTGGCGCCTGTCGCTGATCATCGTCCTGCCTCCAGATATGAGTCGGTCGCCTGAGCATTCAGTCCCGCTCTGTCTTTCAGCTGTCGCCGACCTGACATGCTGCGCGGCGATGAGCTGGTGCGAGAACGTTTCGGGAAGCTCAGCGATGACTGCCCCACGGGCCCCGTCTCACAGATCTACGCCTCGCCGGACCAGTTGTACGCGCTTGTCGCCGATTCGCAACAGCGCCCGTACAGCACGGTGCAAGCGGACAGACCTTGAATTGGTCCAACAAGACACATCACTTGGATCCGCTGCACCGGGATCGAGAGGACACAACATGCCAAGGCCCAGCCAATCAGCGACACCGCTGCCGTTGAGTAGAGCTATGCGGACGACCATCTCACGCCGTCGCAGCGGCACCGTTCGTGTGCTGGCCGTGTTGGGACTGCTGACCTTCGGCCTCTCCGTGGTGATCGTCCTTCTGGAAGTGTCGGCCCCCGTCGCGGACGAATCGAACCTGGAGACAGCGGGGTCACCGGAAGCACAAATGGGCGCGAACCATCCCGGTGAAACCGTTCACGTTGGCGGCGCACTTGCCGTGCTTCTCATCGGCAGCTCCGGCCTGATCGGACTGGTGGTTCACCCGCGGCGGCTTGGCTCCGCCCGACAGACTGTCGGTGCCATGGCCAGCAGCGTCGTCGTGATGGGCATCGTCGGCGACCCAGACAACCACGGCGGACAGGCTGGCCCGTTCGACGTCGCAATGCTTCTGTTCGCAGTGCCTGCGCTTGCCGCAGGTCTCCTCGCGGCCCCGCCGCAAACCTGGCGGCGAGCCCGGATCGAACATCCGAGATTTCTCGCGTTGGCAGTAGCCGGAATTCCCTTGCTCTTCTTCGCCGTCAACCAGGCGCTAGTCCAGCGCAACACCTGGCCTCCGCTCGCCGACCCACATCACCAGGCCCACTGGTACACGATGGGCGTGCTCGGGTTCATGGTTGTGATCTGCATCGCGGTCGCATCGTTCGGTGGTCAGGGTTGGCAGGTGGCATCAGCCAGCGCCGGCTTGGGTGCACTTGCGATCGGCATGACTAGCCTCTTCGCCCCCGAGGCAGCATCGGCACAAGGGTGGCCGTGGGCTCTTGCCGCTGTGGGATGGGGCCTGGTTGTGCTCTTGGTCAATGCCACGGAAGGCGAGGAGCCGGACAACAGTCCACCGCGTTCCAGCGCGGGGCAGCGAGCCGAACAGGTCGACGCCAACTCTCTCGCCCCCGGGGTTCACCCAATCGAGTTCCCAACACGCGAATTCCAAGCCTCGGATGCTCAACTTGCACCCTGACGTCTGTGCGCCACGGACGGAGCGGTCAAGCTGCGGCTTCTGTCACGGGTTCAGCTATTCGGGTTCACGAATCGTGCTCGAATGGTTGGTCACCGGCTTGTCCCAGCCGCGTCTTGGCCGAATTGACCGGCAATGCGGACATCGCAAACACCGCGCTTGCGACCTGAGCCGGCGCGCGGGCTGCCTCGGCAAGCCCACGACCGAGCACGGTGCCAGCCGCCCTTCCTGAGGGGCGGCGGATCCAACCCTGGCTGACAAAGACACCCAAGGACAAGGCGACAACGATGAGCATGCCGATCGTCACGCCGAGCCATCCCCATCGCTGGTCTATTGACGGCAGGTTCTCATGGTTCATCCCGAAGTACCCGACGATCAGCGAGAGCGGCAACAAGATGGCTGCGTAAATCGTCAGAACCTTGGTTACCTCTGTTGCAGCTCGCGCCTCTGCACCGCGATAGGCGTCGACTGCCTCGCTCATTACGGATCTGGCCGCGTCGAGCCCATTCGCAGCGCGCGATGCAACGTCGAACACGTCGGAGAAGCGGCGTCGGGCAGCCCGTGTGAACAGATCCGATTCGGTGCTCCGGATCAGGTCGAGAGCTTCTCGTTGCGGGTGAACGACGCGCCTGATGGCGGCCAGGTCAACTCTGACAGCCGCAACATCGTTGAGAAGATGTCGGTGAGCGACAAGAGCCTGGCGGACGAGTTCATCGGCGCGTTCATCGAACGCATCGACTACCGCAAGGAGCCGGCGGGTGACACCGTCGGCCAGGCGGGCGGCGAGCTCGGCGCCACCGCCTGAGGCCAGCTCGGGGTGTAACCGGATGTTGTCTTGTAGAGCGGTGAGCGCTCGCGAGTTGCCGGTGTGCACCGTGATCAGGTCAGTACGTGTGATGAAACAGTCGAGTTCGTAAGTCGTAAGGCGGTCACCATCACGCAGGCCGTGGAGGATCAAGACGGCGTGATTGCCGAAGTCCTCGAATTTTGGCGCATCGACTTCGTTGAAGGCGTCGTGCACGGCGAGCGGGTCTAACAAGTACTCGTCGAGAAGGGACGGTGGATCCTCGCCGTTGTCCGGGTCGAGCGTGACATCGATCCAGTTCCAACCGCCGCGCTCAGATCGAGGTTGGTCGACGGTGACAACACTGCCGTCAGCGGCGATGTGCAAGATGGTGATATTCATTCGCTCATTGTGACGTGACTCCCACCCCACCACCGGGCACGGGTCGCCCATCAGCTGGCACCAAGCCGTTCGGCTGAACAAGGTGAAGATTCTGAGGCAACCACGAGGGTCCTTGCAGCGCACGGTAAGCGTGCCCCAGCGACCCAAGAAGAGCTAAGGCCCGCTGGCCTCATCCTTACGTCCTCATCTGAGGACGGTCTCGAGGCGGGCGTAGCTGGATTCCATGCCGTCGACCATGCCGGTTGCGAGGACGATGTCGCGCACCTCGGCGTTCGGGTAAGTCGTGACGATGCTCAGCAGGGTCTTGCCGTCGTTACGGGGCGTGAGCGTCAGCTCGTTGGTGGTCGAGCCGTCGATGCCGATCATCTGCTCGGTGACGACCGAGCGGCGTGGCGGGTCCGACTCGAGCATCTCGCCGACGAATCCGAATCGCTCGCCGTCATGGCCGGACTCGGGCTCCCATTCGTAGCGGTACGTTTCGCCGACTTCGGTTGCCACCTCGCAGACCGGCATTGTCCAGCCGTCGGGGCCGAGCAGCCACTGCTTCATGAGGTCTGGCTCGTGGTGGGCACCCCACACCTGCTCCACGGTTCCCCGGATGATGCGGGTGACCCGGATCTGGGTGTCTGACAACACCTGCAGTTCGGTGCCGCGTCCGGCGGCGAATGACTGCAGGTCGGCCAGCACGGCGTCGATCTGGCCCATCGCCGATTTCATTCCCTCCTCCATGCCCATCTCGATCAGCTGCTCTAGCTGGTTCAACGAACCGAACCGGGTTGTCGTTACGAGGCGAGAACCGTTGGCGATGTCCTCGAACAAGAACGTCATCCGCATCGACGGCATGTCCGTGTTTTCTTCGCCGTCGGCGTCGGCGAAACCATCGCGGACTTCGAACAACCTCCCCTCATCGACGGCGAGGAACTCCCAGAATCCCGATGAGCGCTCGCCGTCGGGCCCGGTCATGAAGTAGCTCGACCGGCCACCGACGAACACGTCGTGGCGGGTGAAGGTGGCCGGCCACTCGGCGGGCCCCCAGAACCTCTCGATCTGGCGAGGATCGGTGTATGCCTCCCACAGCCGCTGGCGGCTGGCGGCGAAGTCGGCGGTAACGGTCATCGTGAGGGCGTCGAGATCTTTCTCGACCGACGTGATGGGCATGGCGTGTTCCTTGTGCTGCGTTGTGGTCGGGATGGAGGGTTTAGTGAGTACTACTCATGATCTTCAAGAACGGCGTCGAGTCGATCGATACGCGATCGCCAGATTTGTTCGTAACGGTCGAGCAACGCTTGCACCTGGGCGATGACCTCGTGGTTGGCGCAGACGATCCGCTCGCGCCCACGCGGGTGCTTCGTCACAATACCGGCTCCCTCGAGGCGCGCGACGTGCTTTTGCACCGCGGCGAACGACATGTCGTATGCGCCGGCCAACTCCGATACCGACGCTTCGCCCGCAAGGGTGCGACGCACGATGTCGCGTCGTGTGGCGTCGGCGAGTGCCCGGAAAATCCGGTCCACCTCATCCTCGGGTAGCAACGCCCGGTTACGTACAACCATACAGTTGTACGTTATGCCCGGGCTCAGCTCTACGTCAAGGGCGTTCTGCGGGGAGATCCAGGCCGATCGACCGCGACAACGAGCGCGCTGCAAACGTTCGTCCGAGGTGCCGCTGGGCCGGAGCGGTCGTCGATATTCGGTGCCATCCATCTCACGTCGGTGTCAGGTGGTGATACTTGGTTGATGGGTGCTTCTGATGAGGTTTCGGCACTGGCGACTGACGAACGAGCGGCGGCCCGGGCGTTCGTCGCTCGGTGCGAGGTGCGTCTATCGACGTTCCATCGAATCGCGGTCGGGATGTTGTCGGGAGCTGGCCTTCTGGTGGTCCTACCGGTCGTCGCTCGAGACTCGGTGACCGGCGTGCTTCGATCGCTGCTGATCGACGGAATCGGAGCAGCAGACATCGCACTCGTCATTGGCGTCGTGGCGATGCTCGCCGTTCCGGTGACTGCCCTCTGGCTGCTGTTCGCTGATCTGACTCGCTTCTATTTCCATGCCAACCATCTGGGTGGGGACGGTCGAGATGTCTTCACACCCCGTTTCACCTTGACATCGCTGCAGCTCCCCTCCGACGAACTTGGTCCAGCTGCGCTCGAACAACTCGTCGCGAGTCGACGCGACCCGAGGATCGTCGAGCTGTTGGTGCCCGCGAATGAGCGGTCGCGGCGACGCGTCGATCGCCAGCTCCAGGTCTATGCAGGTCTCGAGGCGGGCCACGACGACGCCAGCAGAGCGCGCGGGCTGCTCGAGCTGGCCGCCTCCACGAGTCGTCCGCTGCTCGACGAGGTCGCCAAGGTCGAACATGGAATGGCCCGCCACGTCCTGCGGCTCCGCGGGCTCGTGCTGCGATACGTGAAAGCGCTGCTGGCACTGCTGACCACTGCGCTGGCTGTGTACGCCGGTGATGCGATCGTTGCGGAACTGGGCCCCGGCGACGGGATGACGACGTCGGGGAGTATCGCGCTCGCAGCGGTTGTGCTGGTCTGGGCGCCGGTTGTGGTGCTCGCGGTGACGTCACCAGTGCGCTGGATCGAGAAGCTGATGCGAGACGACGGGGCACCCTCGACCGCAGTGGCCGATGATCCGGATCTGACCTACGTCGAGCGTGTGTCACTGCGGATCGCAGCCGTCGGCTGGCTCGCAGCTGCCGTCGCGATGATCACGTCGTCGGCGGGCAGTTCCGTAGAGAACCAAGCCCAGGCAATGGGCCTCAGTGTGCTCGCAGGATCAACCATCGCGGTGGTCGCCGCCGGTTTCTCCGGTCGATTCCGAAGCCTGACCAGGATCCCCTGAGAAGACGGGGATCGACACACTCCAAGCCGTCAGAGCAACCGCCTGTTCTTGTGCGGGGGTGACGATCGAGGGTGATCAAAAGCGGCCGAGGCTCGGGCGGTGTGGTAGCCCCGGACCCCGAGACGCCGCGGAGATGTACTCCTCGAGTTCGCCAAGGGCGTCGGATAGGTGTGCGGCTTGAACGCCTCCGAAACCGATGATGAGCCCGGGCGGAGGGTTGGGGTGCTGCCAGCACTCGCCCCAGTTGCCGATCACGATGCCCCCTGCGCTACTACGCGATCGCAGTTCTCGGTCGTCGGTGCCGGCGGGGAGAAGGGCTGCGACATGGAGGCCGGCGTTGCTCAGCGGAACATCGGCGAACAGCCCGGCGGTCGTCATCCGATCGGTGAAGTCGGTGACGATGCGGTGTCGTTCGCTGTAGATCTTGCGCGTCCGTTTCAGGTGCCGTCGAAGGTGTCCGTGGACGATGAAGTTGGTGAGTGCGTCTTGCATCGCGGCGGGCGGTTGGCGATCGATCAGTGCGCGCAGGTTACGTGCCGGTGCGGTCAGCGATGGTGGGAGCACGACGAATCCAAGGCGGAGCGACGGAGCGAGTGTCTTGGAGAACGTTCCGATGTAGATCACCCGGCCGTGCTGATCGAGCCGGAACAGCGGTTCCAGCGGTCGGTCGACGTGGCGGTATTCGGAGTCGTAGTCGTCTTCGATGATTGCTACGTCGTGGTTGTTGGCGCACTGGAGGAGGTCGCGTCGGCGAGCGAAGCTCATCGTGACACCGGTCGGCGACTGGTGCGACGGTGTCGTGTAGATCAGCCGAACATTGTGAGGGATCCGGTCCACGACGATCCCTTCGGCGTCGACCGGGACCGGCGCGACGTCGGCACCGAGTGCCCGGAAGAGTCGGGTGACGGGCGGGTAGCCGGGATCCTCGACTGCGATGACGTCGCCGGGTCGCACGAGGAGTCTAGTGATGAGATCGATGGCGTGTTGGGCCCCGGATGTGACAATCACCTGTTCGGCAGACGCTTCGACCGCCCGCGAGACGCCGATCCAGCGCGCCAGCGCCCGCCGCAACGATTCCGCTCCAGCGGGGTGGTCATACCCGACAGGAGGTGTTTGGAGCGCTGTGGTCATGCAGCGACGCCAATCGACGATGGGAAACAGCCCGAGGTCGGGCGTGCCCGAACGCAGATCGAACCGCACCCGAGGAGCCGCGAGAGGTTCGCTGTACCACGGCTCAGGTTCGACGACTGCGGCGAGCGCGGTCGGTTTCGTGGGCGTCGTCGGTGTAGGTGCCACCATCGAGGTCACGTAGCTGCCGGCTCCGGCGCGCCCGTCGGTGTATCCCTCTGCGACGAGGCGCCCGTACACGGTGGTGACGGTGTGGCGCGAGATGCCGAGCTCGTCGGCGACCTGGCGTGTTGGCGGGAGCCGATCACCCGCCGCAAGTCGGCCGGACTCGATCGCACCACGCAACTGCGCGAACAACGATCCGGTGATCGTGCCGTCACCGTCAGGATCGATGAATAGATCCATCCGTCGGACCCTTTCGTATCGGAGCCACTTGGTCTGGTAGATCGTGTGGATCTTGGACCTTCACTCTAGCCAATGCCAGGCGTACCGTAAGACAACCCAACCAAAACAGAGCACAGGAGACGACCACCATGACAACCACGACCACCACGACCACAACCATGGCGGCGCAGACCACATTCGGGTTCGACACCAACCTGATCGGGTGGGTCCCGCTCGCAGCGGGACTGTCCTTCAAGCCGCTGACCTTCTTTCCCGGCGACACCGGATATCAGCTGCTGCTGCGGCTCGAGCCGGGCACGATCATCCCGCGTCATCGCCACACCGGCGAGGTCCACGCGTTCAACATCGAGGGCAGCCGACGGATCCTCACGACAGACGAAGTGGTCGGCCCGGGCACCTACATCCATGAACCGGTAGGCAACACCGACACGTGGCAGGCCGTGGGCGAGGACGTGTGCATCGTGCACATCGAAGCCAACGGCCGCGTGGAATACCTCGACGACGACGACAACGTCGTGCGACACACCAGCGCAACCACCGCCCGCGCCGATTACCTCGCATGGTGCGACGAGCACCACGTCACCCCACATCCCGCGCTTGTGTCGCCCTGAACCGCCCACTGACCACCCGATGCAACGCCTGACGCACAGAACATCCTATCTGCGTCACCTGCGGCAGTGCCCGGGTGCAATCGACGTGGGTCGTGTCGGTGGTGATCGCGTCGTTGCGGTTGGCGTCGTCGCTGTAGAGTTCATCGATGGCCACGTTCGCTCTCATCCCCGGCGCCGGCGGGTCGAGCTGGTACTGGCATCGGGTCGTGCCCCTGCTGGAACGGCATGGGCACATCGCAGTCACGCCGGATCTCCCGGCTACCGATCCGCAGGCACGACTCGCCGACTACATCGACACGGTCCTGGGCGACCTCGACCGAACCGGTGACAACAGCAGTGTGGTGGTTGTCGGGCAGTCGATGGGTGGGCTCAGCGCTCCCGTCGTGGCCGAACGAGCCAACGCTCGGCTACTGGTGCTGGTTGCCGCCATGATCCCCCAGCCAGGGGAATCGGGAGGCGAGTGGTGGTCGGCCACCGGTCAACCCCGGGCCGCGATCGACGCCGCCATCGCCGACGGAAGAGATCCCGGATCGTTGGACGATCCCGTGGCAACGTTCCTCCACGACCTGTCGGCCGACACCTTGCAGGACGCCCTGCGACGGCCGGTCGAACAAGCCGACGGAGCGTTCATCGACCCCTGGCCACTCTCGGTCTGGCCCGCCATCCCCACCAAGGTCATCGCCTGCCGTCACGATCGCCTGTTCCCGCTGGAGTTCATGCAACAGCTCTCCCGCGACCGGCTCGGTGTCGATCCCGACATCATCGACACCGGACACCTGCCGGCCCTGGCCGACCCCGACGCCCTCGTCGACATGCTCCTCGGCTACCTGGCCGGGCATGACGGAGACGCTCCTGGCTAGGTCCGTTCGCGGTTGCGCCCAATCGAGACAATTGACGGCAGGGCGGCGAAACACGGGAGCGTGATGATCCCCACCAGGGCCCAGACCGGGTGATCGTTCCGGCCGACAACTCCGAACGAGGAGGACAGTGTGGCCAGACCGACTGCGGCCAGTGTTGCCCACAGAAGTGTTTGGGCCACCGGTGCCCGTCGCATGCCGGCCATTATCGCCGTCGTTTCGGCGAGGACTGGCACCCCGCGTGTCAAACCGACCGCAGCCGGGTCAGACCATCCAAGCCCCAGAGTCAGAGACGCAACGTTAAATCTGTCTCCAATCGGTTGGGCCATCGAACGACCTATCACCAAGCCCACGATCGTGCCGGCGATCAGCCCGATGGACCCGCAGAGCGCTCCAGTGACCAGTCCGAAGCGAGCACCCAACGCAACCAGGACCACTGTCGCCGGAACGGGAAGCATTGGATCGAGAGCTAGAAGAGCTATCGAGACGATGGCAAACGAGACCGCCGTTGCGCGGTTATCCGGTGGCGAGAACTCACCGAACACTGCAAATGGAGCGACTACCGCCAGCGTGATCAGCGCCGGGACAAACCATGGGCTCCGGCGTCGCTCCCCCGCTGGCGCCGAAATCATGTCTAGGCCATAACCTCGCCAGCAACCATCTCTGACAATTCGGCTAGGACCACCTCGACCGGAAGATCTTGGGCCAGCGCAAACTGCCGATCGAACTCATCCTGACCGAGCGCCTCTAACGCGGCCGCTCGAACTTGGGTCAATTCGGCTGACTCCGCGCTTCCGGGCTCCGGAAAAAGCGAGGTCATCCCAAGCAGCCGAGCCGAGAGTCGATAATCGGAGACGAGTCCGGCGGTAACCGCTCCGAGCTCGGCCAGTCGGGTACGAAGCCCTGGCACCTCCTGGATGAAGCCCAAGCCCAATTTGAGAGCTTCGATTGCGACGTGGGGCCGATTAGCGCCCGTGGCTGCCCAACCGGTGATCATGGCAGCCATAAGCTCCTTCCTTGGATCCGCTGAGTCATTCTTGTCTACAGAGCGTTCGAGCATCACCAGTAGCGCTTCGTCGAATGCCCCACCGGCCAGGTGAGCTTCAGCGAGATAACAACGAGCATTGCCTTCCAGTTTTGAGTCCCCGGTTTCTATCGCAATTGCAAGGGCATCAGCGGCTGAGTCCTGCGCTGCTGCGGCGTCACCAACGAGCGCTAGCGCGTTTGCGTGTGTGCCCAGAAGCCGTCCGATGAGCGGACGTCGACCAACTTGTCGCGCCAACCTAAGACCCTCAGCAGCAGCGGAAACGGCCCGCTCGTTTTGCCCCTGGGTGCAGTATGAGTGGGATATCCCATCCAGCAGCAAAGAATGAAGTGCGATATCACCAATCTGCTCACTTAACGAAACTGCTTTTTCTCCTGAAGCCAGTGCACCGATCGGATCGCCCACATCGTCAAGGGCCCATTGCCGCGAACCTAGGATCTCTGCGAGCAGGTGAGCCTCGCCGGCTTGGACGGCCAAGTCTTGTGCGTCATCGAGCATCTGAAGTCGCTGCGACGGACTCAACTCGCCGGAGCGAGGGTCCGCCGTTACAAGCAGGGCCTCGGCCCGAGTGGCGGGGGGCACCTCTGACCCAAGAGCCTCGAGGGCCGCTTTGCCCGCCCGAACCGCCAGATCGGGACGGTCGAGCGCACTTTCAACCCGGGCAAGAAGTACCAATAGCCCAGGCTTCTGATCCGATTCCGCGCCTTCCATGGCTGACAAGAGAGCGGATCTCGGACCGTTCAGATATCCAGCGCTCAGAAGATAGGGACCCGCTTTGAGAATAAGTTCTGCGCGATCGCGGGCATCCACCGGAGACAGGGGCCCCAAGATCGTGCGGAGATCATCTAGTACCAGATCAAATCGGGCCATAGCCTCCACTTGGCGCGGACCGTGCACCTTTTCTGAACAGTCGGAAAAGACCGCTACCAGGCGACGGTGAAGTCGCGAATGTAGTTCCATCGACTCCGCCTCACCCAGGCTACCCACCGCGTGGTCACGAATTGGCCGAAGCAGGTTGTACCGTCTGATCCCCCCGTCGTCGCGGACCCGCAACAGGCTGTGGTCCACCAGGTCGGCCACCAACACATCTACGTCGAGCGGATCCAACGGATCGAAGCCACACACCTCCACGATCGACTCGAGATCGTATGAACCTCGGAAGACGGCCAGCCGACGGAACAAGGTTGCTTGTTGCTCGTCAAGCAGCTGCACGCTCCATTCGACCAATGCCCTCATCGAGCGATGACGCTCAGGGGTTCCCGGCGCCGCCCGACCGGTTGCCCGGGGGTGTTGCGTTAACCGTGCGCACAACTGCTCGGGTGTCCATGCCCTCAGTCGCGGCGCGACCAACTCGATGGCCAACGGCAGCCGATCCAGCATCGAACAGGCTTTCGCCAGATTTGGGTCGCCAGCATCAAGAATCGCACCCGCAGATCGGGCCCGCGCCACAAGCAGCTCTACGGCGTCAGCCGTATCGAGAACAGGGCAAAGCCATCTGATTTCCCCGCCGACGCCAAGAGCGATTGTGGATGTCGCCAGAATCTGAACGCCGGGCGCGAGCATGGCGAAGTCACGGACCACGGCGTTGACGTCGTTGAGAACGTGCTCGCAGTTGTCCAGTACGAGCAGCATCTGTCTGGCCGCGCAGTGCTGAATCAGTTTCTGCGCGGGCTGAACTGTGCCCTCGTCGGCGAGCTCGAGATTTAGCGCTATCCGACTCGCTACGGATGAACCGGGTGCGACCGTGGTGAGGTCGACGAACCACACAC
>JABDJU010000263.1 GCA_013003325.1 Acidimicrobiales bacterium | reverse complement strand
GTTACCCGTGGCTACTGGAAGAGGGGCGCAAGCAATCACCCCGACGGCGACTACGCCACCGACTGAACGCAACGTCCTGGAACAGGTCCGGGAGTTGCTTAACCTCATGTTTGCTAATGGCACCCAGCAAGCCCGCCGCTCCGAGACATTTGGGTCGCTGCTGAGGCCGTGCGGTTTGTTGGGATGGGGCTGCGGATCGCAGGCGCATCCACAGGCAGTGCTCTCCTTGGACTAGCTGGTCTCGTCACCTTTTTTGCCGCCTGAGATCTGCAGGGCGCCGTGGTGCCCGGACTTGTCCCGAACTGACCCGCAGCCGTCGCAATCTGACCTTCCCGTTTGCTCGCTGCCATCTGATGATGGAAGCAGAAGCAACAACCGAACACTCGACCCCAAACACAGGACCACGCCCGATGACCACACTCGATGCCCCCAAAACCGACTACAGCAGCTCCCTTCGATGGCTCGTTCCGACCATCGCCGTCGGCGTGATCATGATCCTGGCCGGAGCCCCGAAACTGGCTGACAACGCCCGACTCTACGAACCCTTCGTCGAGTTCGGCTGGCCACGCTGGACCTACTTCGCCACCGGTTTCGCCGAGGTTGGCGGGGGCTTGGCTCTGCTGTGGCGCGCCACCCGCCCGATCGGCGGCCTGGTAATCGCCGCAGCCATGGCCGGCGCCATCTTGACCAACGCCGTGAATGGCGACGTCGGCTTCATACCCGTCAACCTCGTTCTCGGAGCGACAGCGACCGCCGCCGCCTGGCACTGGTCGGGTCTCAGCTTCGCTCGGCAGTTCGAGGAAGGTGAGGCGGTGCAACGCCTTAACCTCCCTTAATGATCTGGTCGTATCGACCTCGCTCCGAGGTCGATCACGATGCGGTGGAGCACCGATCCGGCGTGGGATCGCTTCGAGCCCTACGTTGGAGCCGTCGGCGGGTCGACCCAGGAGCAGGCCTCCGCTGCGCCGATCGCCGACCAGTACCACATCACGTTCAGCGAGCCGGTCTCTCACCTGACGCCGGTGGTGTCAAGGCGGGCCTCGCTGCAGCCCGACGTGTTCTTCCTCGACGACCACACCCTCGTCGTGTCGATCCCCGGTGGCACCACGATCGGTGATGGCGTCGACACTCGCATCAGGCTCCTCCCCCACGCCGGCGCTAGGATCCGCGGGTCGCTCGGGCAAATGAGCCGAGCGACCCGGATCGAACTCGCCGCCGACCCCGGCCAGCCAGCCCAACAACGCTCGGCCGTCGCCAGATGCCGCCCGATCCGAGTGAAGTCTTGATGCAACGTCGAAATTCGACGGTGACGACTGGCGGTCTTGCGCGGGTTGGCTGCTCGGATACGTTTCGATATGGAGCCGGTTTCAGACGCCCAGGTCTTTCCGCGAGGCGAGGGCGAGGCTCGCGATCAACTGATCGGGGATTGGCTTGGTCGGTGAGAAGGTCACACCGGTCTTGGTGGCCTTGAGTCCGGCGGCGGATATCTCGTCGGCGTTTTCGGCGATGGCGCCTTGGGAGACGTACAGGCCGCACTGCTTGGTGAACGCCGCGAAGCCAGCGACCATTGCGTCACCGATCTGGAAGCCAGGCATGTTGTATGCGATCGTTTCCTCGGCGTCAGGCAGGGCTTGTGCGAGCCCAGACCGCAGCTGAATGAGTAGCGGGCGCATGCTTTCCGGCGCCTCGGCGATGTAGGCGTCATGATTCGGAAAAGACGCCATGCCCTACTGTAGATCGCCTGGCTGGCCGGCAACAGCGCTACTGCATTGTTGTCGACATGTCCGGACACACCCGCTGATGGCGTTCTTTGGCAGTCCGCCCAAACGAAAGACGCTGAAGCGCAGGGTCGGTGCTTACGGCGGTGGCAGTATGGGCGGGTGAGCGACGACGTTGCCGACATGTGGGCGTTCGAGACGAATCGACTCAGGGTCGGCCCCTGGCACGAGGTTGCAGATTGGCTCGACGTCGACCTTCCTCGGGTGGTCGCTGAGATGCTCACTCTTCGGACGACCGTGGCGTTGCCGGAGTCGTGGCAGGGCGAGCACTCTGTAGATGGCGCAAAGGGTTGGATCAACGAACGAGACGCCGACGCTTCGATGCTGCTCGTCATCGAGTCCGCGTCGCAACGGCCAGCCGGCATTCTCGTTCTCGCTGAGGCCCCACTGCACGGAACGTGGGTTGATCTTCGGATCGGCTATCTCATCGAAGAGAGCATGTGGGGCCAAGGACTGGCGACAGAGCTGGTGTCAGGGTTGATCGAATGGGCGCGAGCACAACCGAGAATCCGTACCCTGACCGGAGGCGTCGATCCGGCGAATCGAGCGTCGGTGCGTATCCTTGAAAAGTGCGGTTTTGGACTGATCGATGGCCTAGACGCCGGCGCGGCGGTTTACCGGTTGGACGTGAGCTCGAGCAACGGATGAGACTGTTGGGAGAACGGGTGGGTTACCGACGGGTGCTGCTCCTGGGTACGCTTCGGCCGCATTTTGAGTGGCTGCGACGAGGCAAGCGCCATGATGAAGTCGCGCTCTCCCGACACAAGTGTGGGCGACCCCCTTGAACAGGTGATCCCAGGTCATTCCTGAGCGTTGTAAGCGGCCACATACCCCTCGACAACGGCCATCGTGCCGGTGGCGGGAACTGCGTTTGCCCTCCTTGGGTCAGCTCCAGCTGACTCGGGCGACGGTCAGGGTCGAGCAGTAGAACACGCTTCGGTCGGGCCCAGCGCTGAGGAACATGCCGTTGGCGATGCTGCTGCCGGTTGGCACCCGGTCGATGAGTTCGCCGCTGACGACGTCGACCACGATGAGATCATCTGAACCGGCGTCGGTGAAGTCGTTTATGACCAGCTCGCCCGAGTCGGCGTACACGACCGGCTGCATCGTTGGCCGCACGTTGAGTTGCCAGGCCACATCGAGTTCGCCGTCGGTGCTGACCCCGGCGAGGCCGCCGTTTACCGAGTCCCACGCGATGGCGAGTTGATATTCGGGGATGTTTACGGGAGGCGCGATGATGCCGCCACCGGGAGTACCGAACGGTGCGATGTCGTCGACGTCGCCGGTGGTGAGGTTCATTCGGATGAGTCGCTGGGGTGCGGTCCAGGGGGCCGAGCGTCGCCACGACAGGTCGCTGCCCGGGTGGCGTTGCCATCGGCCATTTGGATGGGTGTGGTGGATCAAGCGGACCGATTCGATATCGCCGCAGTCCATCACCCACGCGCTGCCGTCGGAGAGACAACTATCCCAGGCCAGTCCCGAGTCGGCGTTTGCGGAGCGGTAGCGCGGCTTCCATTTTGCATCGACCTCGAGCGTGTCATCGACGACGGCGAGGCGAAAGAGGTGCTCAGCGCCAGGCACGATCACCGCTTCACCATCGCTTGTGAAGTCGCTGGCGATGCGCCCCATCGATCCTTCTTCGAGCACGAGTGGCTCACCGACAATGTCCAGCGAGTCAGGAGCGAGCCGCGTCACGGTGGTGCCGCCCTGTCCCTCGAGGCGCAGGTCTTTGGTGACGAGAGAACCATCGGCCAGCACCAGCAGGCCGTTGTGGGAACGGTTGGCGGGTAGCTCGCGTTCGGCCAGCACTTCGAGGCTGTCGGGATCCAGGCGATGCAGGTAGCTCCCATTGACCGACATGATCGATCCATTGGCGTGGGCCAGGATGGTGCCGCACCAAACATGCTCGCCGCAGGGGAGGTTGGGCGAGGTAGCGAGCGGTTCGAGCGTGTCGGGGTCGATTCGCTCTATCCAGCCGAAGGGAGGCGGGCCGGTGAACGCTGGCATGGTGCCACCCAGGAACCACTGCCCGGGGTCGCGTTCGATAGTCATGACGTGCCACTTGTCGTCAGTGCGAGCGACGACCGACGCTTCGCCGGCGTTGGCGTCGAGGCGGCCGACAGCGGTCTTCTGGCGCCGGTTTCCCCCGCACTCGACGGGCCATTGTGAGGGCCAGTAGCCGGGGTGCGGGTGCTGTCGATCGAGTGCCGTCATCTTTCCAACTTGAGCCATCTGAACCGCTCCGCTCAGTGCGTACCCCTGCGCGCCGCGCTCCGACTGGTGGGAATCATGCGCCCCGGGCGCCGGATAGAGGGCAGCCTAGCCGCCCGATTTGGGCGGTTCGAGTTTGGCGTGTCTTGGTGTCGGCCGATCGGTATTGCCGGTTACAGGTTTGCCTGTGGCTCAGTCCTTGATCCCGCGTCCGGCGACTGCCATCAACGTCGCTGTCATGGTTGCGATCGGTCGATCGGGAGTGCTGGTTTCGACGAGGACGCCTTCAGCGACGGTGAGGGTGCGACCTGGCTTCATCACACGACCGGTGCCGTGGAACCGTTCTCCTTGCGCCGGGCGGAGCAGGTTGAGTTTGTATTCGACGGTCAGGACCGCATGGTCGGCTGGCATCAGGCTGCGGGCGGCCCACCCGCACGCCGAGTCGAGAACAGTGCCGAGCACGCCGGCATGGATCAGACCGTGCTGTTGGGTTAGACGGTCGTCGTGATCGAAGGCGAGTACGACGCTGCCGGGGTCGATCGCTTGGACTTCGACCCCGAGGGTTTCCATCATCGGCTGTCTCGCGAAGCTCGCAAGACAGCGTTCCTGCCAGTTCGGGTCGCTGGGATCAAACATCAGCGTTGGCCCCAATCTGGGTGGTGTATGCGCAGTTGGTCAACGAGCCGGTTATCCGTGGGCCGTGATGAATGGTCGCTTCGTTCATGGATGTGAGGCTAAGTGGCAGGCGGTGGCCGCTGGTGTCGACCACCCCTGCGTCACGAGGCGCTTCCGCCGATTTCGCGAAGCGCTGGACGAAGTTCTTGTTCCCAGACTTCGATGAACCCGTCGGTTGGGTCGCCGATCTGATGGAAATAGATGTGGTCGATTCCGGCATCGATTGCCTGCGCCACGCTGTCGATCAGTGGTGATAGATCCGGTCCGCACGGGATCGCGTCGGCGATCTGTTCTTTGGTGACGACTGTGACGGCTTGTTCGAAGTGTTCGACGGTGCGCAGGTCTTGGCTGAGCTGACCCGGCACGAGCGTGTTGGGCCATTGACGGTGTGCTCGTTCGATTGCGGCGTTGCGGTCGCGATCCCAACACAAGGAGAGTTGCGTCCATACCGGACCGGATCCACCCGCGTCGCGCCAACGCTGCACCGGTTCGGGATCGGTTCCGGTGATCCAGAGGCCGTCGGCGACGTCGGCGGCTGTTTTGGCCGCGATCGGCCCGAACGCCGACATCAATATTGCGGGCAGTGGGTCAGGAATGTCGAACAGGCGGGCGTCTTCGACGGTGTAGTGCTCGCCGTAGTGGGTGATGCTGTCGCCGGTGAGCAGCTTGCGGATCACCACAACGGCTTCTTCGAGCATGCGTATCCGCACAGGGGCCGGCGGCCACCGGTCTCCCAGGATGTGTTCATTGAGCGCTTCGCCGGAGCCGACTCCAAAGGTGAACCGGTCCGAAAGTAGGCAGCCGGTCGTGGCGACGGCCTGGGCGATGATGGCCGGATGGATCCGCATGATCGGACACGTCACGCCCACCCCGACGTGGATGCGCTCGGTCGCTGCAGCGACCGAGCCGAGCGTCGACCACACGAACGATGCGTGACCCTGTGCGGCGATCCACGGGTGGTAGTGATCCGAGATCGACACGAAATCGAACTCGGCCTGTTCCGCGGCAACCGCCTGTTCTACGAGGCGGAGCGGCGAATGCTCCTCGGAGGAAAGCGTCAACCCGAAC
>JABDJU010000234.1 GCA_013003325.1 Acidimicrobiales bacterium | reverse complement strand
GGCCCGAGGCGGTGTAGTCGGCGTACACGACCGGTCGCGGACCGAACGGGCCGTCCACCACTTCGTCGTCGCCGATGATGGAGCGCTGGATCAGGTCGAGCAGCGGGGAGCCGGACATCACTCCAGTATGAACCAAGACGATCCGGCCCACATGGGCGAGGTGCCTATTGGGTGGCGGTGCTGCGATCGATCACCGTGAGGACCCCGCCCCAGGGGTCCATCAGGCCGCAGGCCCGTCCGAACGGGGTGTCCATGGGAGGCATGGTGACGGTGCCGCCGTGCGACGTGGCGTACTCGGCGGCTGCGTCGGCGTCGGGCACCACGAAGTCGACTACCCAGTGGGACGGAACCTCGGCAGGCACCTCGTCGGGCAAGGCGAACATCCCGCACACCCATTCGCCCTCGTTGGAAAACACTGTGTAGTTCATCTCTTCCATGAACTCGCTGGTCCAGCCGAAGACCTCGCCGTAGAAGGCGCCGACCGCTTCGGTATCTCTGGTTGCACAGTCGAACCAGCACGGGGCCCCGTTCTCATCCATCAACTTCAGGCCGTTCTCCTCGTTTCCCTCGAACAGACAGAGGGCGGCACCGGAGGGGTCGGCGATGACGGCGATCCTGCCGCCACCGGGAATCTCGAAGGGCTCCTGGAACACAGCTCCGCCCGCCTCTTTGACTTCGGCGACGGTGGCGTCGGCATCTTCGACGGTGACATAGGTCGACCACACCTGGGGCATGTCTTCCATTCCAGGGCGCATCTGCATGACGCCACCCACGGGCGACTCGCCCATCATGAAGATGTGGTAGTCGGTCTCGCCGTCGTTGAAGGTGTCCCAGCCGAAGAGGCCGGAGTACCACTTGATCGACTCGTCGACGTCCTTGGCGGCGAGGTCGACCCAGCTGATGTTGTGAGTCTTGTGCGTATCGATTGCGACCATGAAACGAACCTAGTTGCAGCGCGCTAGATGCGTCCACGAGAACGGTGCCGAGCTGGTCGAACAACACAAGCGGTCGAAGCGCGAACACGTCGACCGTTTTCGGGCCCGAAACACGGCCGAAACACCTGGCTGTGACAGTACGACCTTCAACCCCGACCGGACTCACGGGCTGGTCCCAACCACTGGAGGATCGAAATGCAAACGGCTTCAACATCGGTTCGCACAAGCATCCGGGCGCTGAACCGGACCAACAAGGCGATGCGTCAAACAACCGCTCTCTCGCGGAGCGACGCATCACCGTTGCGCACTCAGGCCGCCGTACGCAGGACAAACATGGCAATGCGCAAAGCCAATCGGTCGGTGAAGCGGGTGAACCGCTCGGTGCGACGAGGTGTGGGACGGGCTTCGGTCCGCTGAACCAACCCCGCAGGCTTCCCGCTCAGCCGGTTCGCTACTTCGCCTGCTTTCGCACCTCGATCAGGTGTTGGGCGACCTCGGTGACCAGGGCGACGAAGACCCCGATGCCGACAATGACATAGGCCAACGTGAAGAGTTTGCCCGCCGTGGTCGACGGCGTGATGTCGCCGTAGCCGACCGTGGTGAGTGTGATCACTGAGAAATAGAGGCTGTCGATCCAGGTCAGCTTCTCGACGAGCCGGTAGAACACCGTGCCGGTGCCGACCACGACGCCGGCGACGGCCAGGATGGCGCGGCCGTTCGGATCCCTCAGGAACGACCGGATTCCCCGGAGGAGCAACGCCACCAGCGGCCGCCTAGAACGAATAGCCCAGCAGGGCTATCTCATCGGCGAACACTTCAGCCACCTTGTCAGCGGTGTGAGGCGTGTAGTAGCTGCGGTAGTCCCGACCCGGTCGACCGTAGATGTTGTTGGCGAACGGCAAATCATCCGAGCTCAGGTCGAGTTCGAGACGGTCGAAGACCTCCTGCAGATCGTCGTGGAGGTTCTCGTATCTGAGGACCCGATCAACGAGGATCTTGCCGTCACCATCGGTGAAGATGTGGCTGCTGGTGACGTAGGGCCCTCGTTCCACATACTCCTCGAACGACCAATCGAGGTCGTTGCGCTGGGTATACATATGGAAGAACGACACCGTCTTGTCCCACGGGTTCCTCTCGATGACGAACGTGAAATAGTCGTCCCATGCTTCTTCACCCAACCGGTCCCGTATCAACGTGGCGGGCATGTGGTTGTAGTACTTGTAGAGCCTTCTGAGCTCCCGCCACTGCTTGTCGGAATTGACGTTGGGCAACTTGGCGTCGTGCGGAGGGTAGAAGAGACCCCTGTAGTTCTGGGGATGATGGCCGGGGAGCGGCGCTTGAATCGGTGTGAAAACGTCGTTCTTGTGCGCCCGGGTGTACAGGAGGCCTTCGAGGCTGGTGCCGGCGACTTTCAGTGTCTTCACGAACACATATTTGTAGAGGTGAGAGATGACCATGCTGTCCCTAGGTCAGAGCCCGGTACAGCCTGATGTCGTCACGGTTCAGTTCCTCGATCGCGCTGATCTCCTGATCGGAGGCCACGTACTTCTCTCCGCCTTCGTTCTCTCTGGTGAGGGCGGGGGCGGCTCCGAACAGACCCTGCAAGTAGGCCGACAGCTCCGCATCAAGATCGCTTCCGACATCGAAGACGGTGATGTCGTGAGCCTCCACCGAGGCCAGTGCGGCAGACCAGTCGAGGGCCGATGCGTCTCGGATCCCTCCGGCGAGGTAACGACAGGCTGCATTGGAGATTTCGCTGAGGATCGTACGATCGCTCGTCTGCAGAAATTCGTCCAAGGTCGCCTCTTGGGCCAACATCACGCCATGGTAGTTGGGATCGGTATCAGCGGTGTGGGTGTAGTAGTTGAGATCGACGTTTCTCCAATAGCTGTAGAGTGACAGCACCCGCTGAACCGGATCCCGCAAGGTGGCGAGGTACGTGACGTCCTCGGGCACGTGGCCCTGGATGTCTCGCAGTCCGAAATGCCCGTGCCATAGGGAGAACCCGGACTGGGGATGCTTCAGGTCGGTGAGCAGCCGCGCCGGACTGACCTGTTCGGGGGCGTAGAACGACTCGAGCGCTTTGCAGACTGAAGTACCGGCTGTCTTGGGTATGTGAAGGAAGCACACCTTGGGCAGCGGTTCTGACATCTGGCGCCCAACTCTAGTGAGTCGAGCTTGCGGAGAACGCCTTGAAGCCAGCCTTCACTTTGGCGGCGCTGCGACGGGCACCGGTCTGGAGTTACTCCATAGCTTTCAGCTGCGGCGGCCTTGTTGTCTGCCGGCCGGGGTCGTAGCCTGCCGCGAGATGGAAGGCGCCGTTCACCCCGACTTTGCATCCGTGGCACGCGCCCTCCAACGGGTGATCCCGCCCGATGGCAGCGAGGGAGGGGCAGCGGTGGCGGTGTATCACCGGGGCGAGCCGGTGGTCGACATCTGGGTCGGGCATTCCGATCGCAACGGCACACCGTGGCAGCGGGACACGATGGCAATGAGCTTCTCGACCACCAAGGGAGTGGTCAGCACGGTGATCCACCGCCTGGTTGATCGGGGCGAACTGCACTGGGACGACCCGGTGGCCAACGTGTGGCCCGAGTTCGCCGCAGGCGGCAAGGAACGGATCACGGTGCGCGATCTGCTCACCCACCGGGCCGGCTTGCACTCGATTCGCACACTGGTGGAGCACACCGACGAACTGCTCGACTGGCCGCACATGATCGACCTGTTGGCCGCCGTCCGGCCCGACCGGCCACCCCATGCCGAGACCGGCTACCACGCCGTCACCTTCGGCTGGCTGGCCGGGGAAGTGATCCGTCGGGTGACCGGGCTCACCGTCAGCCAGGCGGTCGAGCGGGAACTGAGCCAACCGCTCGGCCTCAAAAGCTTGTTCATTGGCGCACCGTCAGCCGAACGGCACCGGGCCGCCGAGCTGCTGATCGACGACACCGTGAAGAACCGGCTTGATCGCTTCTTCAGACTGCTCGATAGGTATGACAACACGCGACCGGCCGTCGATGCCCTCGTTGTCGAGGACTTCCTCGATCTCGCCACCACCGGTCGGATCCATGACGCCGAGATCCCGGCCGCAAACGGCGTCTTCACCGCCCGAGACCTCGCCAAGATGTATTCGGCGCTCGCCTCCCCCGGGACACTCGGCGGCGAGCCGTTTCTGTCGGCCAAAACCCTGGCCGAGGCCACCCGCATCCAGACCCACGGCCGAGACGCCGTGCTGTTCGCCGACGTGCGCTGGCGGCTCGGCTACCACGCCATCCCTACGTTCGCCGGCGTCCCGCCCCGGGCGTTCGGACATCTCGGGTTCGGGGGCTCCGGAGCCTGGGGAGATCAAGACACCGGTCTCGGCGTCGCCATGGTGCTCAACAAGCTGTCGGGCACCCTGCTCGGCGATACGCGTTTTCTGCGCGTCGGTGGGGCCGCACTTCGTTCCGCCCGAAGTCGCCCGACCTAGGGTGAATGACACCCTCGATATTCGACATGCCGAGAGCCGGAATTCCCCGGTGGCCACGGCCTCTTGGCGGCGGGCTTGGAGTACCTACAGAACGCTCGACCAGACCTGACGGCCAGCACGCCCAGCGTGCATCCGACGAATCGTCAACTGAGGCCTTCCAGCCGAGATGGAAGCGGATTCATCGGATCATCGAACTCGACACCGAGAACCGCGAGCGATCGAGGCGTCGCCAGTGGCGAGCCGACGGTCAGGCCGAGACGAGCTCGTCCATCGTGCTCAGCGACGAAGTGAGCCCGGCAGCGGACTGCTCCATGAACGTCTCGGGATCCTCCGGGTCGGGCAGGTTGACCTGCATGGTCATCAACGTGAAGCCGCTCCCGACCGGTTCGAATGTCAAAGTCTGGTTGGTCGGAGGGCCCGTCGGATCGGATTCGCCCATCACGAACCACTCGTCGGCGTCGAGGCGATCTGGTCGATCGACCCCGGTGTAGGTGCCATGCCATGCCATCTGTCCGTGCTCGGGGATCACCATCTGATAGTGGTAGCGGCCGCCCTCGACTGGGTCGGACTCGCACACGGTCATTTCTGAACCGGCCGGGGCGCCTGACGGGAACCAGATGCGAAGGTCGGCAGGATCAGTGAATGCCCGAAAGACACGTTCGGGCGGGGCACCGAAAGTACGGACGCATTGGTACGACAGGCCGTCGTCGCTCAGCTCGATCCGAGTCGATCCGCGTCGGGCGTCGAGAGTTGACAGGTCGGATTGGAGAGTGGGGTCAGTCATGGGTGGGCTCCTTAAGTAGCTGAGGATTCGGGATCGGTGGAAACGAGTTCGTCCAGCGCGTCGAAGCGGGCATTCCAGACGTCGTCAAACGAAGCGAACCAATCGTGGGCGGCCTGCAAACCGGCGCCGTCGAGTCGGTAATGGCGGTGGCGCCCCTCCGCACGAACAGCAACCAGCATTGCGCTCGCAAGAACCTTCAGATGCTTGGACACCTGGGGCTGATTGAGCCCGGACGCACGCACGAGCTCTGACACCGTGGATTCATGCTGCTGGTGCAAAAGCTCGAGCAGCCGTCGCCGGTTCGGCTCGCCCACTGCTTCGAGAACAAGATCGACGCCGACCATCGCGACACTTTATATATTCCTCACGAGGAATGCAATAGCTGTCCGCTCTCATCGTCTTCTTCGGGCCGCCAGAAGCCCTCCAACCAGCCCGGCCGCTGCCAACAAGCAGCCCAGGCAGCACGACACCTGGCGTGCCGAGCGGATCGCTGTTCCAGGCGGTCTTGCCTAGCCACAAGCAGGCAACGGTCTTCGGGCGCGAGTCGCCCTGCGATACTGAACCTCATGACCGGCCTTGCGATCGTTCTGCCCGGCGCCAACTACACCCCTGCCGGCCCTGCGATCAGGTTCCCGGTCCTTGCCGCATGGGAAGCCGGATATCAGTCCTCGGTCGCTGTCGAGTATCCACCCGGCGCAATGCGAACTCAGGACCTGCCTGCGGTAGTGGCCGAGGTGCGCCGCCAGCTGATCGGGGCCGACTTCGAAGAATTCGACCGAATGACAGTCATTGCGAAGTCGATGGGCACTCGAGTTGTCGTGGAGATCGCAGACATGCTGGATCGAGTTGAAGATCTGTCGATCGTGTGGCTGACCCCGCTGTTCGGTGACCGGGGAATCCGCGATGGCGCCATCGGTTCGGGCTGGAGGTCTTTGATCGTGTTCGGCGACCAGGATCCCTTTCACAACGAGGCCGGGGTGACCGAAGTCAGTCAGGCGTTGCAGGCGCCCGTCGTCAGAGTCTCCGGTGCCAACCACGCCCTCGAATCGCCAGGCGATGTCATCGCAACGATTTCGGGGCTGCGCGAGGTTACGAGCGCTGTGCAGGAGTTCCTAGCCCCCTGACCAGACCACCGTCTCAACTCGACCGGCGAACTCAAACGCGGCAGACCCGACTGGCCGCCGCTCCTAGGCAAGCCGCGGCCCAGCAGACCCCGGAACATCATCCTGGAGCTGAA
>JABDJU010000162.1 GCA_013003325.1 Acidimicrobiales bacterium | reverse complement strand
GCACTGTTCCTCCTGTCGCTCACGGTGTTGCTCACAGCTTTGTTGGCGGCCGGAATGCTCACCCGAGAACGGCGTCATATCGGGTTCGAAGGTCTGGCGATTCTGGGCTGCTATGCCGCAGGAATCGTGGCCCTCCTCTCGATGTGACCGAGAACGATGCGGATCCTCGTCAGTCCGAGCGAAGGGCTTCGATCAGTTCGTCCTTGGTCATTTCGGACCGGCCGTCGATGTCGAGTTCCTGAGCACGGTTGTAGAGTTCGTCTTTGGTCCACTCCTCGTACGGTGCCGACGAACCGCCTCGCTGGGACGCCCCCTCGGCGTTGGAGATCGCAGCCGCTTTCGACTTGCTCATCCCCTCATCGCGGAGAGCTTCGTACTGCTCATCGTTCTTGATGCTGGGGCCGTGGTCCTTTGCCATCAGAACGCAACCCCGTTAGGCGCCGGCGTGACCACTGCGGGTTCGTCGTCGCCGACGATCTCGCCCGGCTCGGGCACGATTCGATCGGTCGGTTCCGGCTGGGTGCCTTCAACATCGGTTTCGCCTGATTCTGGTTCGTCATGGTGTTCGTCATGGTGCGTGTTACTCATGCGGTGTTCTTGCCCTTCCATCAACCGAATCAAACTCGCGAACCGACCGATGTTTAGAACTCAGCGAGTTGGGTTATCCCCCGTGCATGCCTTCCACAGATGAAATCATTGAAGTTGTCGACACCGCCAGCGATGTGATCGACCACGCCCTCGTAGCCGTCGAAGCAGTCGGCAAGGTCGGGGTAGTCGCCTCGATTCTGGGTAAGCGAAAGCTGTTGATCGTTGCTCTTATGGCAGCCGCCGTCGTCGGCGCATGGAAGTTTGTCGGGTCCAAGAAGTCGAAGAATCCCTCGGCTGTGGACCGGTCGACGAACGGGTCCGCGCCGGACCCTGCGGCTGCTGACACCGCCGCCGCAATGACCTGAGGCTCTCGCAACAGAAAGGCGAAGAAATCATGGACACCGCAACACAGGCGCCCGGTTCGGGGGCCACGGATACAACGGAACCTTCTGCGAAATCAACCGCGTCTGAGATGTCGGATCGCTTCGAGTGGATCGGACGGGCCGGATGGATCGCTAAAGGCATAGTTTACGGGCTGATAGGTGTCTTGTTCCTAAATATCGCATGGCTCGGTAGGTCCGACGGATTAGAAGCGAATCAGAAGGGAGCGGTCGAGGCAATCGCCGAAGGTCCGTTCGGATCATTCCTGCTGATACTCCTGGCGATTGGCCTCACGCTGTATGTCATCTGGCGACTCTTCACCGTCGTACTCCCCGGCGACTGGACCGGGCGAGCACTGCTCGACCGGCTCGGCTATGCGGTGAGCGCAGCCACCTACGTCACAGTGCTGGTAGCGATCATCGATGTGCTCCTGTCAACCGCGTCAGCCAGCGGCGACGAGTCCGAAGATCGAATCATCGAAGCCCTGGTCAAGGACACATTGTCGATGACGGCGGGGCGCTGGTTGGTGGCCTTGGCCGGTGCCGTCGTGATCGGCATCGGCATCGTGTTCGTGCGCAAGGGGTGGACCAAGTCGTTCCGTGACAACATCTCTGGCGACGACGGGCTAGAGGGCACCCTGGTCGACCGGCTCGGCACCATCGGATGGATCGCCCGTGGCGCGGTCATGATCGTGATCGGCTGGTTCCTCGGCGTCGCTGCCTACCGCTACGACCCCGACGAAGCAGCCGGGTTCGACGACTCGATCCGGCAACTCGCAAACACCGGCTGGGGTTCGCTCATTGCTGTCGGCATCGCCGGCGGCTTCATCGCCTTCGGAGCTTTTTCCATCGTCTCGGCCCGCCACCGCGACCTGGAGGGCCCCCGCAATGACTGACCAGAGCATCGGCGTTGGCGACTGGTCCCAAGCCCAAAAGCCACAAACCCGAACATCGACAACCGTCATCTACAACCCCGTCGCCGGCAGTGCTCCGGACAAGGAAGAGCTCAGCGCGAGGCTCGGCGACGACATTGAACTCGTCGCCACCTCAGAGACCGACCCCGGCACTGGTCAGGCGGCAGAGGCGGTCGAACGCGGCGCCAACCATGTGGTCGCCTGTGGAGGCGACGGCACCGTTCGGGCCGTTCTCGAATCGCTGGTCGGAACCGAGGCGATCCTGGGTTTGCTCCCATTCGGCACCGGCAACCTCTTGGCCTCAAACCTCGGGCTCGAGTCCGGGTTCGACGGCTACATCGATACCGCCCCCGAAAACGTACGGCGCATCGACACCGGACGGGTGAACGGCGAATCGTTTGCGGTGATGGCCGGCACCGGCTTCGACGCCGAAATGATGGCCGACGCACCGAGCAGCGTGAAAGAGCGGCTCGGCGTCGTTGCCTACGTCATCGCCGCCGCCCGGCACCTGCGAGACGATTTGATCCGAACCACAATCGATATCGACGGACAGCGATGGTTCGACGGTCGCAGCGCCATGGTCCTCGTCGGCAACTTCGGGACCATCAGCGGTGGCATCGAAGTCTTCCCCGATGCCCAACCCGACGACGGCCAACTCGACGTGCTCGTACTCTCGGCCTCGAGCCTTCGCGACTGGGCCAAAATCGCCTGGCGAATCGTGCGCAGGCAAACACTCGCCGACGTCCCAGCCGAGCGGACCAAGGCGGCAGACATCGTCGTAGCCACCAGCAGGCCGAGGCGCTGGGAGCTCGACGGCGACGAGCGGAAGCCAGCCGACCGCCTCCACTTCACGGTCGAGCCCGCTTCGCTCTCGGTCACGCACAGCTCTGAAGCAATCGGCGAAACCCGACAGGAACGCGAGGCCAGCAATGCCTGAGCTCGAAGAGATACGCGCCGAATTCCGGGCCCGGCCCATCGACGGCTCGGTCAATCTGGCCGGGCACGCCACCGACACCACGCCCTTCGCACCAGACGAAGACGACGCTGAAGACGAAGTGGAGGGCGGCGACCTCGCCGAGGAACTGTACGACCAGCACGAACTGCTGTTCGCGGAGAACGAGCGATCGATTCTGCTCATCCTGCAAGGGCTCGATGCGTCCGGCAAGAACGGCACCATCAAACACGTCATCATCAATGTGAACCCCGCCGGCGTGAGGGTCGCCGAATTCGAGGAGCCGACCGAGGAGGAACAGAAGGAGCACTTCCTCGAGCGCTACAAGCGCGAGCTCCCGTCCACCGGCACCCTCGGGGTCTTCGCCAGGTCACACTACGAAGACATCATCGTTCCGGTGGTCGACGGCGAACTCGACGAGGCGGGCTGGCAGGAACGCTGCGAAGAAATCAATGCATGGGAGAAAGAGCTGGTCGAAGGCGGCACGACGGTCGTGAAGTGCATGCTGCACATCTCCTACGACGAGCAGCGGTACCGCTTTCTGCGCCGCCTCCGCCGAGACGACAAACGCTGGAAGTTCTCCGAGGCCGACATCGATACCCGCCGCCAATGGAACGACTACCTGAGCGCCTACGGCCGAGCGATCGGTGCGACCTCCACCGACCATGCCCCGTGGTACATCATCCCTTCAGATCACAAGTGGTATCGCAATTGGATCATCTCTCACCTGCTGATCGGAACGCTGAAAGACATGGGTCCCGCCTATCCGATGCCCGAGCTCGATCTCGAGGCGCTTCGGGCCCGGCTGGAACCCCCGAACTGACAACCACGCGACAGACGCCCTGTCGCCCACTGATCAAGGAGAACGCCAAATGTCTGTCCTCGACGACCTGAAACAAGTCGACCCCGACGGCAGCGACACCGCAGGGGTAGCGCCGGTCTGGCCGTGGACCTGGAAGGGTTTGGGCGGCATGGTCGCAGCCTTCGCCGTGCTCACCGCAATCTTCACCGCAGCGGGCCTGGCTGTTGTGGAATGGTTCGAGCCCAGTGGGCTCGGTCAGGCCGAAGCTGATCTCTCGAAGGATCTCGAGGCAGCTCGAACGCCCACGTGGAACACGGTGGCCGATCTCGCGTCAATCCCGTCCGACACCTTCGTCAAGATCGGGCTCGTCGCCATTCTCGCCGTTGCTCTCCCGGGACTCATGAGACGCTGGCACGACTGGGCGTTCCTTGCCTCCGCCCTCATTCTAGAAGTGTCGATCTATGGTCTCTCGAGCTTCTTGGTCGGTCGGGAGCGACCGCCGGTTGAACGGCTTACGTCCGCGCCGACCGAGAGCTTTCCATCAGGTCACGTGGCGGCCGCCATCGTCTTCTACTTTGGCCTTGCCATCATCATCGGGTGGCACTACCGAAGCACGGCACTGAGGGTTGGCGCCTACGTGGTTGCTGCGCTCATCACCGTTGGCATGTTTTTGTCCAGGCTCTACCTCGGCATGCACTATGTATCTGACATGATCGCCTCGTTCTTCCTCGGCGCCCTCGTGCTGTGGATCACCTACGTTCTCCTCGAGCGCAGCCTCGCCGAAAAGCGGACTGAGGCCGATGAGGTCTGGCCGGCTAGGGCGAAACAGCTCGATCGCACATGACTGACCCGCTGCTCGATCTGCCGCTTGCGCTGACCCGATGGTTTCGGGTCGCCGGCGTTGTGATCGGCGCTGCGGTAGCAACGTTCGGCTTCTGGGGACGACGAACCGGTCTGCTCGACTATCGGCCCGGCGGGACCGCGTTCGGCGAGAACGTTCTACCTATCCTGTCGATCGGCCTCGCCGTGGCGGTGGCTATCGCCTTCCGCTGGGAAATCATCGGCGGCGCACTCACCGCGTTTCTCGGCGCAGGCCTTGCCGTATTCGCAGCCAACCAGCTGGTGCCCTGGCATGCCGCCGCAATGGTGGCCGGCTTCGCCATCCCCGCACTGCTGTGGCTGGCAGTCGACCTCGCCGACCTACCACCGCAGCGGGCCCTGGTCGGCGTAGCAATCTCGGCGGTGCTGGCAATCGCCGGCGCAGTCGTCGCCCAGGCCACGTACTCGGGTATCTGGGGACCGACCCACCCCGACAGCGAGGTTGTCGAACTACCCGACTCGCCCGTGCGGTGGGCCTGGTCGGGCGCGGTGTCGCACACCGGAGCCGAGATTCGGATGCTGCCCGACAACCCTGGCAGCAATGTGCAGCTCGAACTTTCGACCGACGAGGCGTTCAACGCTGTGCGGACCCTCGTGCCCGACGACACGTACGGCTCGGTCGTCGGATTCAAACTCGAATCGCTGGCTCCCAACTCCGATTACCACTACCGATTCGTGGTCGACGGTGAGGTCGACAGTGTTCGAACCGGGCACTTCGCCACCTTCCCGCTTGGTCCGGCCTCCTTCACGATCGCCGTGGGTTCGTGCGCCCGGGTCGGGTCGAACGGAGCGGTCTTCGACGCCATTCGAGCCAACGACCCGCTGGTCTACCTGGCGGTAGGGGATCTCCATTACGGCGACAACAACCGCGACGACATCGAACGCTTCCGGGAAGTGATGGATCTCACCCTGGCTCAGCCGGCCCAGAGCGCGCTGTACCGCTCGGTGCCGGTCGCCTACGTATGGGACGACCACGATTACGCCGGCAACGACTCCGGGGGAGACGCACGATCGCGAGCGTCGGCCATGTCGGCATACAGGGAGTATGTGCCGAGCTACGCCCTCGCCGGCGCCGACTCGGCGGTGTATCAGTCGTTCACGGTCGGCCGGGTCCGGATCATCATGACCGATGCGCGGGCCGCCCGCGACCTCGATCCGTTTCCGGGCAGCGATCAAATGTCGATGCTCGGGACCGAACAGCGCAAGTGGCTGGAGAACGAGCTTGTGACGGCCGCTGACGACCATGCGCTCGTCATATGGGTCAACCCGGTGCCGTGGGTCGCCGAGGCGGCCGACGGAGCTGATCACTGGGGCGGCTATTCGGCTGAGCGACGGCACCTCGCCGATCTGATCGCTTCGAATGACATCGACAACCTCCTCATGGTCAGCGGCGACGCTCACATGATCGCCATCGACGACGGCACGAACACCGACTACTCCTCCTCCGGCGGAGCCGGGTTTCCGCTCATCCACGCCGCACCGCTCGACCGCCCGGGAGGTATCAAGGGCGGTCCCTACAGTCATGGAGCGATCGCCGAAGGGGGCCAATTCGCCACCATCGAGATCGACGACGACGGTGAGCGCGTCGAAGTACTACTAACGGGACGGGATTGGCAGAATCTCGAGCGCCTCAGCTACCGATTCCTTGCCGCCAGTCGGCCGGGGTGATGGTGGGGTCGTCGGTGATGATGGCGTCGACGCCGATCGATGCGAGTTGTTCGAGCTCGTCGGGGTCGTTCACGGTCCACGTGTGCACGGCGATGTTGCGCCGATGGCACGCCTCGACGAATCGTTTGTTCACCACGTCGGCGCCCGCCTGCTCCGGGGGAGCCTGTACCACATCGCCGAAGCGGGGGACCGGGAGCCGCAGCGTTGCCGCCAGTCGGGCCAAGAACAGTTC
>JABDJU010000222.1 GCA_013003325.1 Acidimicrobiales bacterium | reverse complement strand
GTGCGCTCGTCTGCGTCGATGCATGCCAGTCTGTCCCCCACATGCCCACCGACGTGAGCGAATTGGGAGCCGACTTCGTCGCCTTCAGCGGACACAAGATGATGGGCCCCTCGGGCATCGGGGTACTTTGGGCCCGGATGGAGCTGCTGGAGGCCATGCCCCCCTTCCTCGGCGGTGGCGGAATGATCAGCAACGTGACGACCGAGGGATTCATGCCCGACGCCGTCCCGTCCAAGTTCGAAGCCGGCACGCCCCCGATCGTGGAGGCGGTCGGACTCGGCGCCGCCGTCGACTACCTCGAAGCGATCGGGATGGAACAGGTCCGCCAACACGAAATCGAACTCACCGCCTACGCGATGCGCACCCTGAGTGCCCGACTCGGTGAAGACCTCACGATCCACGGGCCATCCGAGCCCTCCGAGCGCGGCGGTGTCCTGTCCCTTGCCCTGAGGGGCGTGCACGCTCACGACGTCAGCCAGGTGCTCGACAGTCACGGAGTGGCGGTTCGCCCTGGACATCACTGTGCCAAGCCCCTCATGAAGGAGCTCGGCGAGAACGCCACCGCTCGAGCAAGCTTCTACGTGTACAACGACAGCTCCGATGTCGATACCCTCGCAGACGCGCTCGAAGCTGCGCAGTCGTTTTTTGCTACCTAGGGACACCCTCGATGTCAGACCTTGAAGACCTGTATCGCGAGATCATTCTCGACCACTATCGCTCGCCGCGGAACTCGGGCACGCTCGAGCCCCCCGCCCGCAAAGCTGAGGGCTTCAACCCTCTCTGTGGCGATGAGATCATCGTCTACCTGCTGGTCGGCGACGACGGAGTCATCGACGACATCAAGATCGGCGGCCAGGGCTGTTCGATATCGCAGAGCAGCGCCTCAATGATGTCGTCTGCGGTCAAAGGCAAGACCGTCGAACAGGCTCGGGCGTTGATGGGCAGCTTCAAGGCGATGATGAGCATCGAGACCGACGGCAACGCGCTGGCCGAACCCACCCCCGGCGAAATACGGAGCCTCGGCGACCTCGCCGCCCTCCGCGGCGTGGTGAAGTTCCCCACCCGCATCAAGTGCGCCACGCTGAGCTGGAACACCCTCGAACAAGCTCTCGACGACCTCGGGTCCTGACCATCTGACCGACCCGGGGTAAAACCCAAAAGGCCGCCCAAAACCGGGCGGCCTTTTTGAGCACACGTTCTGGTTCTAGCGACGCCGCCGGCGACGGGTGGCGTCGGTGCGCCGCGCGATTGCTACCACCTCGTTGAGACGCTCGCGAATCGGTGCGTCAGATGTGGTGCTCGAGTAGTCGAGTTCACTGGCGAGCGCCTCGAGCACGGCGCTGACGCTGACGCCCTCCTGTGCAGCGAAGCTGTGCCACTGCTCGTGGGCGTCATCACTCAGATAGGCGTGAAGCGCCTTGCGCTGGCTAGTTGTTGCTGTCATGGCGGCATCCAATCATACGTAGTTCAGATCTGTAGCTAATTAATGCGGGTATACCTTGTATCGTCGGGCGCTCGCCCAACTTGAGGACGATTGAGCACAAACCTCTAAGGAGGTGGACGAGTGCGGCTACCTGAGCAGCCAGAGACGAATATAGACCAGCTTGTACAAACAGTAAAAACCCTGCTGGTGGGTTGATCTGCTCGGCCGATCGAGGCACTGCCGCCACCTGAATGGCAGACTCGTGACGTGAAACCAGTGCCGTCCTCCCCCGAACAGCGAGACCAGGCCGGCGAGGCGATGCCGGAATGGACCATCTCTGAAGAAGAGATGACCAGGTCGTACGCCTTCGATTCCTTCGCCACGGCCATGCAATTCATGACCTCGATGGCCGAAGTCTCGGAGGATCTCAACCATCATCCGACCTGGACGAACACCTACAACCGGGTCACCGTGCAGCTCACGACCCACGACATCGGCGGCCTGAGCGACCTCGACCTGCGTTGGGCCGGCCACGCCGACCAGATCGCCGCAGGACTTACCGACTCCGCCAAAGATCAGTGAAGGACGGGTAAGAAATCGGCCGGGCTGTCGAGGATCCCGAGGTGGAAGTGATCGTTGACGACCACCGCCCTGCCCCGGTCGAGGGCACGGGCGAGCTCGTCGACCCCGGCCGCATCGACCTCGCTGTCCAGGCTCCCGGCGCACACGACGACGGGCACCGAAACGTCGGGAGCCATCTCGGCCAACGCCGGCTCAGATGTCATCGAGATCCTGAACACCAGACCGAACGTGACCGGATCCATCCGACCGAGCAGCTGGCCGGCCACCTCGGCTGAGGTCGAGCCCCCACACCAGCGGGCAACGATCTTGGGAATGACCGTGGCAAGCGGATCCGAGGCGTCATCCTCGCTGACCCGGGTGCCCTCCATGATGAGATCGAGCCATTCGTTGCGTTGTTCGTCACTGCGACCGTAGGGAACCCCGATCACCGCGACTCGTTCGATCAGTTCGGGGTGGGCTTTTGCCAACGCCAACGCCACGACGCCTCCGAGCGAGTGGCCGACCACGTGCACCCCGGACAGGTCGTTGCGCAGGAGCAGCTTGCGGACCTGACGCACGTAGTCGTCTATGTGGAGGGGTCGGCCCGGGCGGGGTGTCTCACCGTGTCCGAGCAGATCCACGGTGTAGATCGAACCGGCGTCGGCCCCGTCTTTGATGAGCGCTTCTCGGAAACTGTCCCACATGTCGGATGTGAGCCCCGTGCCGTGGAGCAGAACAATCGGGTTCTTGTACGCTCCCATGAATCGTCAAGGGTACAGCCGGGTCCAACCCGCGCCGCCGTTACCCTCAGAGCTTCGCCGGTCCGACTGATTCCGATCCGAGATTCCAATGACCTCACTCTCGACCCTGGTCGAACGACTCCGCCGTGCCGCCCATTCGGGCGAATCGACCCGCGATTGCGCCGTGGTGCTCAGCGAGTTCATCGACGAGGGAGGAGTCGAACTGCTCGACGATCCGTTTCACCCCGCCCGGCGAGACCGGGTGGAGGGCCTGATCGCCCCGATCGCATCGACGAACGAGCTTTCGGTCGTGATCGCCAGGTCGGCGCCCGGCCTGACGACGGTGCCGCAACGACATGAGCTCCCGGTCGTGCTCGGCATCCTCAGCGGGCGGGTCGCGGTCGACGTCTTCATGGAGACAGACAGCTCCGATGCGGTGGACAAGGCCGAGTCCGTCGAGATCGACGCCGGCGAGGTCTATGTCATCGAGCCCGATGTCATCCACGATGTGCGCTTCGTCGGAGATGAGCCGGGATCGGCGATTCACGTTGTCTTGGGCGATCTCGGCCGAACCGAACGAAGCCGCTGGGTCGACCGACGCCACCAGCGGGTTGCACCCTCACTCGCCTATCCCCTCTCGGCGTTACCGATGGCGGAGGTCGAACCGGCTGTGCCCGACGAAGGCGACAGCGAGGACTACAGCGACGCCACCGCCTGAGCAAAGGCCTCCGCCGCCGTGGCGATCCCGGCGTCGTCGATATCGAGGTGGATCACCAGCCGATAGCGAGGTCCGCCTCGCACCACTACCCCCACCGACCCAAGCACATCGTTGAATCCGTCAGCTTGATCGGGATCGAGGTCGACCTCGACAAACACCATGTTCGTCGCTCGGTTCACCACCGCCACCCGCTCGATCCGGTCGAGCCGGTCCGCCAGCTCAACGGCCCGGCGATGGTCATCGGCGAGGCGATCGACGTGATGATCGAGGGCGTAAATGCCCGCAGCGGCGATGATCCCGGCTTGCCGCATTCCCCCGCCGACCATCTTGCGCCATCGTCGGGCCTCCTGGATCAAGTCGGCGCGGCCGACAAGAACCGAGCCCACCGGGGCCCCGAGCCCCTTGCTCAAACACACCGAAACCGTGTCATAACCTGCGGCGATCCGGCTGGGGGCAACACACTGGTCGACCGCTGCGTTGAACAGCCGCGCCCCGTCGAGGTGGAGCGAAAGGCCGCGATCCCGGGCCAGAGCCTGGGCCTCCGACACATAGTCCGAGGGCAGGGCTTGTCCATCGTGGGTGTTCTCCAGGGCCAGCAGCTTCGAATGGGCGAAGTGATTCAAGCTCGGTTGGGTCTTGACATACGACGCGAGCAGCTCGAGGTCCATCGTGCCGTCGGATCGCATTTCCACCGGCTGAGGCTGAATGCTGCCCAAGACGGCCGCACCGCCGCCCTCCCACTTGTAGGTGTGGGCCAGTTGACCAACGAGGTACTCATCGCCGCGTTGACAATGCGCCATGATTCCGATCAGGTTTGACTGGGTCCCAGAGGGCACAAAAACACCCGCTTCCATCCCCAGTATCTCGGCCGCCTTATCCTCCAGGGCGTTGACGGTGGGGTCTTCACCGAAAACGTCGTCACCGACATCTGCCCTGGCCATGGCGTCGCGCATCGCCGGCGTCGGTCTCGTCATGGTGTCGGATCGCAGATCGATCATTCGCCGAGAGTATCTACAGACCCACCGGTTTGTTGCCGACAGATAAGGCGTGAGTCAAGAAGTACCCAGCCCAACACCCGCGCCTTCGGGGCCCGGCCTCGGAGCCGCCTACCGAATGCCCACCCGCCTCGAGGATCTCGGCGTGCCGCAATCGATGGTCGAAGACCTGTTCTGTCGTCGGGTGTTGAACGCACGGCGCACCACGATCCGCGCCGCTGCGGCAGAGATTGGGCTGAGCCTGAACATCGCCACCGGCGTGGCCGAAGACCTGCGGGGACGCAACCTGCTCGAGTTCCACGGCCTCGACGGCCGGGACTACATGATCGGTCTCACCGATCAGGGCCGATCCACCACGATCGACAGCATGCGGGAATCGAGCTACTCCGACACGATCCCGGTACCGCTCAGCCTGTACGTCATGACGGTGAACAGCCAGAAGGCGAAGCTGCGGATCAATCGCGACAGCATCAAGGAGGCATTCAACGATCTCGTGGTCAGCGACACACTGCTCGATCAACTCGGTCCAGCCTTCCTGAACGACGGCGCCATCTTCATGTACGGGCCTCCGGGCACCGGCAAGACCAGCCTGGCCGAGCGGATGATTCGCATTCACAAGGACGCCGTGCTGGTCCCTCGGGCGATCGAGATCGACGGACAGGTGGTCACCGTCTTCGACCCTGCGGTCCACGCGCCCCTTCCTGAACAACCGGCTGGGCTCGATCCTCGCTGGGTGCTGTGCGCCCGGCCGATCGTGATCGTCGGCGGCGAGCTGACCCTCGACATGGTCGACCTCGAGCTCG
>JABDJU010000202.1 GCA_013003325.1 Acidimicrobiales bacterium | reverse complement strand
GATCAGAGTCGCTCAGCAGGGGAAACCCGAGGTGGTTGATGGTGTCGAACTCCTTCTGCCGATCCACCGGATCGGCGCTGACGCCCACTCGCTGGGCACCGAGTTCAGCGAACTCGGCGGCCAGGTCACGGAAGTGACAGCTCTCCTTGGTTCAACCAGGCGTCATGGCCTTCGGGTAGAAGAACAGAACGATGGGACCCTCCGCCAACAAGTCGGTGAGGGTCACGGTGTTGCCGTCTTGGTCAGGCGCCGAGAAGTCCTCGACTACGTCACCCACGTTCACGATGGGCTCCCTTCGGTGAAACGGACAACCTAGTCGCAGTCACGGCCGTGTCGACGAGCCGAATGACTGTGAAACCCAGCACATCGCCGGGGTCTCAGTCGGTCACGAACGCAGCTTGGAAGTAGTCGGCGATATCCCGGAACGTGACCACACCGACGGTCCGGCCGGTTTCATTCACCACGATCAGATAGCGGTGACGTTTCTTCGACATCTCGTGAAGCCCGTCGGCGATGCTCCATGTCGGCAGCGCGGTTGCCATGTTCGACGTGGTCATGTAATCGCCCACCGGCACGTCGTTGAGGTCGTCCACCCGGCACGCCACCTTTCGGAACACGTCGTGTTGGGTGAACTCGCCGATCAGGATGCCTCGAAGGTCGACGACGGAGATGAGCCCTCGATCGGCCTTGATCATGAGTTCGATTGTGTTGAAAAGGCTTTCGTCGGCTTCGACCTCCAGCGGCACCCTGCTCGGCATCCCGTAGAAATCCACGTACTTGAGCGCGTACTCGGCGTTGAACTCGTGGGTCTCTTCGTGATCGGACTTCAGGTAGTCGGACGCGAGGTGGATGAGGTCGTAGTGGGTCAGGTTTGCATTGCCGTCTTCGAGAATCACCGGAAGGTTGCGAAACCGGCCTTCGGTCATCAACCGCAGCCCGTCGAGGGCCGATGCTGCGCCGGTCACGACTTTGGGATTCGAGGTCATGAAGTTCTCGACCGGTTGCTCCCACACGTCGGGCGAGCGAACCACTCGGTGGGTGACGTCGTGTTCGGTGAAAATCCCGACGATTTCAGCGCCGGACATGACGAACGCGCAGCTGGTGTCGGCTTCGGCCATCGCCAGCACAGTGTCGTAGGCCGTCGTATCCGAATCGACGACCACCTGATCGGAGAGTTCCATGTGCGACAGCTTCGTGTTCTCGAATTGGGTCACGATCCCGGTCATGGTCCAAACCTATGCGCGTTTCGATGGCCCGTCTTGCGAGACGCACATTTGGCACGGGGAGTCGTTCCGAATAGCGATGTCATGAATTGCGGCCGAAACGGTCGTGGGGTGTGTCGAGGTCGACCCCCGCCGATCTGGCAGCCGTTTCGATCGCGGCCGGCGCCAGCGTGAATGGTCCTATCTCGATCTCGACGTCCAACCGGTCGTCCAGCGAATCGATCCTCCAGCCGTCCGGGTCCGCCGCTTCGAGCTCATTCCATCCCACCGGGACCGCCAGCGGCGCATCTGGCCTCGGGCGGAGCGAGAACGGAACCACAACGGTGGCGGTGGGGCCATTGCGGAGCCAGTCGACGAACACCCTTCCATTGCGGTTCTTCTTGAGGAACTCGAGCGTGAGATCCTCCGGATGTTCGAGTGCGGCCATCCCCGCGATCGATCGAGATGACCGGCTCACGTCGGCAAATGAGTGCCCTGGGGTCAGCGGCACCCACACGTGAAAGCCCTTCGATCCGGTCGCCAAAACGAATCCATCGAGGTCGAAGCGCTGAAGGATGCCCCTCACTGCGGCGGTCGCAACCCTGGCCTTGGCGACGTCGCCGTCTTCGGGGTCGAGATCGATGATCATCCAGTCGGGTTGGTAGGGCATCTCGGCCGACGAGGTCCACATATGGAATGTGATCGTGTTTTGGTTGGCGAGGTAGGCGATGTCGGCCGGATCGGTGACGACGGGATAGACCGTGGTCCCGCCTTCCCGCTTTGGGACTTCGAGCCGCTCGATCGAGGGTGGGAAGTACTCGGCGGCGTTCTTCTGCATGAAGCCCTTGGCGTTGATCCCGCGGGGGAAACGCTGAAGGGTGAGTGGTCGGCCGGTCGCGAAGTCCAGCATCCGTGGCGCCACCCGCTGGAAGTGCTCCACTACCTCGATCTTGGTGATGCCAGGATCCGGGAACAGGATCTTGTCAGGACTCGAAACCTTCATCGCACCACTGTGCCAGCCGCGCCCACCCCGGCAGCTACTTGGGCGGTACTGTCGACCGGATCGGCACGCACCGTGTCTACTCCAGGAGTGATCTTGAAACTCGTACGCACACTCGCCCTGTCTGGTGCACTCGTGCTCGCCGTGGCTGCGTGCGGCAGCGACGAGTCGGCCACCACTACCACCGTCACCACCGCTTCGACCACGACCACCGAAGGCTCTACAACTTCGCAGGCAACGACGTCCGAGGCCCCCTCGACCACGGAGAGCACCACAACAACCGCGCCGGTCGGGCTCGAGCAGCCGGCGATCTGGCCGGCGTCAAACGTCGTGTTCACCACCCCCGAAGAAGCCGCCGCCGATTTCGTGAGCAACGTCCTCGGGGTTCCACCTCAGCTTGGGATCTTCATGCAGGGAGACAGCCGCAGCGGTGAGATCGAGGTGCTGTCGTTGCCCGAAGGGGGCGACGGCGAGGGCGTACCGCGCAGCCTCCTGCTGATGCGACAGCTCGGACCCAGCGACGGATGGTTCGTGCTCGCTGCCATCAACGAGTTCAACACGATCACGGCCCCGGAATCTGCTGCGCTCGTGGCACCGGGACCGATCGATGTCAGCGGTACCGGCCGCGGGTTCGAGGCCACTGTTGTCGTGCAGGCCTTCATCGTCGAGCTCGGCACCGAGGTAGACATGCAGGTCACGCAGGGCGGCTCATTCGCCGACCCCGAACCATACGAGGTCACCCTCGACTTGAGCGGTGCCGAGGTGGGCGACACGGTGATACTGCTGGTGAAGGGTGGCGTCGGGTTGGAGACCGACCCGGGGGACTTCAGCGCAATACCGGTCGTCATCGGCCCTTAGAAGCAGTTTCCCCGGAGGACATTGGACCCTGCCCACGCACGGCGGGCTGGAGCAAGGTAGGGGAGAGGCCGATATGCGTCGTAGCGACACAGAACGAGCCCGAGCCCGACTGGTGGAACGCCATGTGAAGGCACGGGGTATCACCGATGAGCGGATTCTCGCGGCCATGGGATCGGTGAAGCGGGAACGTTATGTGCCAGCGGCGATGGAGGCATTCGCCTACGACGACCATCCGCTGCCCATCGGTGAAGGGCAGACGATCAGCCAACCGTTCATCGTGGCGCTCATGGCCGATGCCGCTCAGATCGTTTCGGGTGACCGCGTGCTCGAGGTGGGAGCCGGATCGGGATACGGGGCTGCGGTGCTCGCCCAGCTGGCGGCCGAGGTGTGGACGATCGAACGGCTCGAGCCGCTGGCTGAGCTCGCTCGCAAGAACCTCGAGCGCGACGGGGTCGAGAACGTTCATGTCGTCGTGGGCGACGGAACTCTGGGCTGGCCCGTAGAGGCGCCGTTCGACGCGATCGTCGTCACCGCCGGCGGCCCCGAGGTGCCCCACGCACTCCTCGACCAGCTCGCCGTCGGGGGGCGGCTCGTCATGCCGACGGGTAGCGATCGCCACAACCAAGCACTGATTCGGGTTGTCCGGCTCCACGACCAGCCGCTCGAGGACGCCTTCTCAGAGGAGGAGCTGGGGCTGGTTCGATTCGTTCCGTTGATCGGCGCCCAAGGCTGGGATCATTGACGCCGGCCAGCTGAAGGGTGCAACCGCCGGGGTTGCCGCCTAGCCTCAGGCTCGATGACCAAAGTCAGCGAGATCATGACCACCGAGCCCACCACGATCGACGTGCGGGATCCTCTCACCGACGCCCTCCGGGCGCTCGAGGCGGCCAATTTCCATCACCTGGTGGTGACCGAGCACGATGAGCCAATCGGAATGGTGTCGTCCACCGATATCTATCGCTTGTTGCACGAACTCGATCTGGAGCTCGACGGATCCTGGGGTAGCTACCTCGATCAGCAGTACACCCTGGAAGATGCCATGTCGACCGATCTCCACACGGTGCAAGCCGACGACTCCGTCGTCGCCGCCGCCAAGATACTGTCCAACGGATCTTTCCATTCGGTGGTCGTACTCGAGGAAACCGACCTCGTGGGGATCGTGACCACCACCGACCTGGCCCGCTACATCGTCGACACCGCCTCGGAGTAGATCCCTCCGATGGCCGGCTTCGGCTACGACGCCGCGGTTCTGGAACGATTCCCCGCCATCGTCGGCGGGGTGCTGCACGCCACGGGGCTGTCCAACGGTCCCTCTCGGTCGGAACTGCGAGACGAATACAGGAAAGAACAACAGGAAGTCGCAGCCCGGTTGGCGACGACCCCGATCGCCGAGTTGGCATCGATCGGCGCGTGGCGTCGCACGTTCACCGGCTTCGGGGTCAAACCGACACAGCACCGCGTGGCCGCCGAGGCTCTGTTGCGCCGTCTCCACAAGAAGGGCGACATTCCATTCATCAGCACACTCGTCGATATCGGCAACCTGGTCTCCATTCGTCATGCGGTACCGGTGGCGGTGTTCGATCAGGCCCACGTCAGCGGCCGGACACAGGTGCGGTTCTCGGACGGCAACGAGCCGTTTACCGATCTGGGCGCTGGTCAGCCGGTCGCCCCTGAACCGGGCGAAGTGATCTTTGTCGACGACGATTCACTGGTCAGCGCTCGTCGATGGTGCTGGCGACAGAGCGCCCAAAGCGCCGCCGGCCCACAAACAACTGAGGCGTTGTTGACCGTGGAGGCGGTCCACCCGGAGGGACGGGCCACGGTTGAGGCTGCCGTCGCCGACTTGATCGACTTGTTGACCCGTTTCCAATCAGGAGCCGCCGTCGGCTCAGCTGTCCTCGACGCCACAAATCCGACGGTGGAATTCGAGTAGCCCGGTCAACCCAACGGTTCGAACGGGTCGCCTTCTTCCTGATCGATTTCTCGTATACGCCATACCGTCATCGCCACCGCGAGCATGCCGACCGCGGAGAGCAGTTTGCCGAGCGCAAACACCGGATCAGACCACTGGAGTAGCCAGGCAAGATTGGCCGCCGCAATCGAACCGGCTCCGATGGCACATAGACCGAACCCCCACTCTCTTCCGGCTTGGTGATCGATCGCCCTCAAGGGCGACGCGCCCGTTGCCAGGACCGCTAGGCCACCAGCGATGACGCCCACACCCAAAACGATGAACCAGTCACCGAAGGCCCAGATGTCCAGTGCGATGCTGATGGCGTAGGCCGCCAGGATCGGTACGGACACGCCAGCCC
>JABDJU010000201.1 GCA_013003325.1 Acidimicrobiales bacterium | reverse complement strand
TATCTCGCCGTGGGGCTCAACCATCGCTCAGCGCCCACTGAGTTGCTGGAAGATGTAACCCTCGCCGCCGACGTGATCCCGAAGGCCATCGCCGAGCTGACGGCACACTCCTTCGTCAACGAGGCTGTGGTGCTCTCCACCTGCAATCGAGTGGAATTCTACGTGCATGCCGAACGCTTTCACGACGGCTTCAAGGCCTGTTGCGATGCACTGTCGGTGGTGGCGGGCACAGGGGTCGACCGTTTCGGCGAACACCTGTATGTCCATCACGCAAGCGACGCCGTTGATCACCTTTTCAAGGTGGCGGCCGGTCTCGACAGCGTTGTTCTGGGCGAGCACGAGATCCTCGGACAGGTCCGCTCGTCGTGGGACACCGCCCGGGCGGAGGGGTCGGCTGGATCGCTCCTCAATCCGCTCTTCGAGCACGCCATCGCAGCCGGTCGGCGGGTTCGCAGTGAAACCGCCATCGGCGAACGCACGGTGTCACTGGCCCACAGCGCGGTCGAGCTGGCCCACGATCGCCTGGCTCACCTCTCCGACAAGCGGGTGCTCGTCGTCGGCTCCGGTGAGGTTGGCGCCTCGGTCGCCGAGGCGTTGGGTCGTTACGGCGTCAGCGAACTGCTGGTCACCAACCGCACGTTCGAACGGGCCGAGGCGCTTGCTCAAAAGGTGGGCGGGCAGGCCCGTCCGATCGCCGAGTTGTCCACCCTGGTCGGGTCGGCCGACGTCATCGTCTCCGCCTCCGGTGCGACGGGATTCATCATCGATGCGGCAATGTTCCCGCCGTCAACCGAGCGGGTCCTGGTGATGGATCTTGCGGTCCCCCGGAACGTGTCGCCCGGCGTGATGGCCCTCGACTGGATCGACCTGGTTGTCCTCGCCGATCTGCAGGCGTTCGCCAACGCCAACATCTCCGAGCGGCAGGTCGCAGCCGAACGCGCCCGCGCCCTGCTCGATGTGGAGATGGAGCGCTACCGCCGCACGATCACCACCGAAGAGTTGCGGCCACTGCTCGGCTCGCTGTACCGGAGCGCTGAGGCCGATCGCCAGAGCGAAATCGATCGGCTCCGCAAGTATCACGATCTCACCGACGCCGAATGGGACGCGGTCGACGCTGCCACCAAGGCGATCGTCGCCAAGCTCCTGCACGGCCCCTCGACCGCAGTTCGACAGGCCGCCGGAAGCCACCGAGGCGACCGCCTGGCCGAAGCGATCCGGGAACTCTTCGACCTGTCGTGAAGCTGAGGCTGGCCACGCGGCAGTCGCCGCTGGCGCTCTGGCAAGCCCGGGAGGTTGCGCGCCTGTTGGGGCAGTCTCACCCCGGAATTCGCGTCGACTTGGTGCCTACCTCCACCATCGCCGACGAACGCCTCGACCTCTCCATCGCAGAGCTGGGCGGCAAGGGGGCCTTCGCGACCCAGGTCCAGGCGATGGTCGCCGCCGGCGACGCCGATGCTGCGGTGCACTCGGCCAAGGATCTCCCCTCCGCCACGGCGCCGGGGCTAGTACTAGGGGCCATTCCTGAGCGAGGCAATCCCTACGACGTGCTCGTCGGCAAGGCGCTCGACGAGCTGCCGACGGGGGCCATGGTCCGCACCGGCTCGGCCCGGCGCCGGGTGCAACTGCAGGCGGCCCGGCCCGACCTCCGGTTCGATGAACTGAGAGGCAACATCCAGACCAGGCTGGGCCGGATCCCCGACGGCGGGGCGATCGTGATGGCCGCAGCCGCCTTCGAGCGCTTGAACATCACCGATCCGGTCCCTCACCCACTTCCTCCCGAGTTGATGGTTCCTCAGGTCGGGCAGGGATCGCTGGCCGTCGAGTGCCGCTCTGACGACGAGAAGACCCGAAGCCTGCTGTCGGCGATCGACCATCCGCCCAGCCGAGTGAGGCTCGAGATCGAACGAGCTTTTCTGGTCGAACTCGGCGGCGACTGCGAGCTTCCCGCCGGGGCGTTCGCTGAACTCGACCGATCCGGTCGGGCATCGCTGGTCGGAATTCTGGCCGACCCGACCGGTACGCCACTGCTGCGTCTCACCCGGGAGGGGAGCGCCGACCGGCGCCTCGGATCTGAGCTGGCCAGCGAGTTACGGGCTGGTCTGTCTCCATGAGCCCGACCCGTCAACTCCTGTCCGGATTGAAGGTGCTGTCGTGTCGTCAGTTCGGTCGAGGGGCCGATCTCGACCGTCGACTCGAACGGTTGGGGGCAGAGGTGATTCGACTGCCGCTGATCGAGGTCGTGGCCCCAGCCGATGGGGGTAAAGCGCTGGGCGAGGCACTCGACCGCATAGATCGGTTCGATTGGATCGCCTGCACATCGGTCAATGGTGTTGAAGCTCTCAGCGGCGTGGAACTACCACCCGGCCTCCGTCTCGCCGCAGTCGGATCGGCGACAGCGGCCGCCTTCGAAGAAGTACTGGGCCGCAGTGCGCTCGTTGTCCCCAGGATCGCCACCGCGGCCAACCTGGCGGCAGCATTCCCCGAGCGGACCGGCACCGTGCTGGCCCCGCTGGCCGAATTGGCCGGCCCCGACCTCGCCGACGGTCTCCGACAGCGCGGGTACCGGGTAGAGGTCGTGACCGCCTACGCCACCAGAACCCCTGAGCACACCGCCGCCGATCTCGATCGGGCTGCGGAAGCCGACGTGGTATTGATCACTTCACCCTCGGTCGCCCGGCGCCTGATCTCGGTTCTGGGGGAACGCAGCCCCGCTCAGGCGGTTGCCGTCGGACCCCGCAGCGCCGCCGCCGCAGGCGAGTTGGGTTTCAGCGTGAGCGAGACGATTCCTGATGGGATCGAGACCGCCCTCTCCGAGCTGGTCCGAGGATCCGGTTAGGGCTTGCACAAACGTCCTATTGTTATATATGATCTATAACAATGCTTCTGAAGGTTGATCACTCCTCGGCCCAGGCGTTGCACGACCAGTTGGCCGGTCAGATCCGAGCGGCGATCGGATCGGGTGACCTACGGCCCGGGGAACGACTGCCGCCGGCCCGTGAAGTGGCCGCTGGCCTGGACGTCAACGTGCACACCCTGCTCCGAGCGCTGAAGACCTTGCGCGACGAGGGTTTGGTCGACATGCGCCGTGGCCGGGGAACCGTGGTTACCGGAAAGGCCCCGGCCCAGGCCCGGTTCTCTGAACTGGCCGACGAGCTTGTCGCCGAAGCACGACGGAGCGGCCTCGACCGAAACGAGATCATCAAACTAGTGGAGTCAAGACTATGAACGTGCGAGCCACCTCGCTTGTCGCCGTGCTGCCAGCGGCGATCCTCCTTCCCGCCATCTGGGCCGTCGCCGCACTAGGCGACGAGCTCCCCGACCCCGTGGCATCCCATTTCGGTGTTTCTGGTGCTCCAGATCGCTCGATGTCACCGTCGCTGTTCTTCCTCGCGATCTCGCTGAGCCTGGTCGTTCCGGGTCTAGGGCTGATGCTGGCCGCCGCCCTGAAGAGTTCGAAGATGCCTCGCCCGATGCCGGCGTTCCTGGCCGGAATGGGGGCGTTCCTCGCCGCGTTCGGTGCCGCAATTGTGGTGCAGACGGTCCTGAGTCAGCGCGGCCTCGCCGACTGGCAGGACGCCAGGAGTCCGGGCGTCGACCTCGTCGCAATCTTGTTCGCCTCAGTCGCCGCCGGGGTGATCGGTGCCCTCGTCGCCAAAGGCTTACCCTTCTACGAAGGCTCGACCTCGTTCGCAACCTCGGTCGACGGGGATGCTCCCACGATGAATCTCGACGACGCCGAGCGGGCCGTGTTCGTCGAGACCATATCGGCGCGGTGGATGCTGTGGCTCGACGCGGTGTTATTGGTCGCCACCGCGGTGCTGGGGGTCTTCGCCGCCTGGTGGGTCGGCTTGATCATGCTTGTCTCGGCCGTTCCCGTCCTCATCCTCAGTTCGTTCCGAGTGCAGGCCGATCGGAAGGGTCTGGCGGTCCGGTCGTCGTTGTTCGGAATTCGCTTCGCTCGGATCGAGCTCGACGAGATCGAGCGGGCGACCGTGATCGATGTCGAGCCGATGCAGTGGGGAGGCTGGGGTTACCGAGGATCGCTCAAGATGATGGGTTCTGCAGCCGTGGTGATCCGCCGCGGTCCGGGGATCCACCTTCAGCTCTCGGGCAAGCGGAGCTTTGTAGTGACCCTCGATGATCCGGTGACCCCAGCGGCGATCCTCAACGCTCAGGCGCCGGCCCTTCGCTGAGCTCATCGACGTGAGCGTTTCGTTTGACTTCCTCACCTTGTTTCCCAGCTCGAGATCGGTAAGGGCAACGCGCACTACGGTCTGATCTGTGCCCGGTTTCACTCCGCAACGGCTTCACGAGTTCACGAGGTCGGTCGTGGCCGCTCTCGGGTCGCGTGACCCCGAACCAGCGCTTGTTGCCGACCAGCTGATACGGGCCAATCTCTGCGGTCACGACAGCCATGGGATCGGAATGCTCCCGTTGTACGTCGACGCGGCCTCAACAGGCGGATTGCGGGTGAACGCCGAACCCGAGACGATCATCGACAGCGGTTCCATCGTGGTGCTCGATGGACAGCACGGGTTCGGTCAGGTCATGGGTCACCGGGCGATGAAGACCGGAATCGAACGCGTCGCCGATCACGGTGTGGCGCTCATCGGGCTGCGAAACAGCTTCCACATCGGCCGCATCGGACACTGGGGTGAGCAGGCGGCGGCCGCAGGAATGGTCAGTCTCCATTTCGTCAACGTCGCCGGCCACGAACCAATGGTCGCGCCCTACGGGGGGGCCTCGGCCAGGTTCGGCACCAACCCGGTGTGCATAGCGATCCCCGCCGCCGGCCAAGGTGAGCCGCTGGCCTTGCTCGACATGGCAACCTCCACCATCGCGTTGGGAAAGACGCGGGTGGCGAAGAACAAGGGAGAACAGGTTCCTGAGGGAACCTTGCTCGACCCCGCCGGCCGACTCACCACCGACCCCAACGTGATGTGGGACGACGGTCCCTCGGGCGCGTTGGTGGCGATGGGCGATCACAAAGGCTCTGGCCTGGCGCTGATGTGTGAGATCCTGGGTGCTGCACTCTTGGGCGGGGACACCATCGATCCCCGCTACGAGCGGTCCGGGTCGGTGATCAACAGCATGCTCACGATCCTGATCGACCCGGCTGCGGTGGGTGACCCCGCTGGACTCCAGCGCGACACCCACGGCTTCCTCGACTATGTGAAGCAGTCGGCGCTACGCGAGGGGTTCAACGAGGTCCTCGTTCCCGGCGAACCCGAAGCCAGGTCTCGGCATGAGCGCGCCCGTGAAGTGCCGATCGACGATGCGACAGTCGGCGAACTCAACGCCGCGGCAGCGCGGGTGGGCGTCGACCTTCTCCGCTGAGCCATTCCGTTCGACCGTGTCCCTTTGCCGATCTACCGTTCGTCGTGTTGTTGACATCGGATCGATCCGATCCGCCTGAGGGAAAGAAGGACCTTGAAATGCCAAACTTCGTCTTCACCTATCACGGAGAGATGAGCGGGATGCCCGATAGCCCTGAGGAGGGAGCAGCTGTCATGGCTGCGTGGGAGAGCTGGTACGGAACGATCGGAGCTGATCTGGTCGACGGCGGTGCACCGTTGGGTGCATCCACCGCGATCGGGCC
>JABDJU010000183.1 GCA_013003325.1 Acidimicrobiales bacterium | reverse complement strand
CGACAACGTATTGGAACCGGGCAGTTCCAGCGTCGACCGCGGCCGACTCGGCCACCAATTCAAAGAGATCGGGTCGAGCGACGTCGGTCGGATCGACCACGACCGGCATCTCGAAGTCGGTGATGACGAGATCACCGTCGGCGGCCGCTCCGTTGTAGTCGGCTCCCCTGCTGGCGACGAAGAGGTTGTTCTCGAACCTCACGTCGGAGGACTGGAAGCTGCGCGCCGGGTGGTGCCCACCGACGGTGAACACCAGGTTGTTGGCAAAGGTGACATCTTGGGATTCATACGCTCCGAGGTCGCCGCCCCGGGCAGCCACTTCGTCGGTCTGGCTGTTGCCGAACAGGGTGTTGTTCACCACGTCGACCCTGGCGGATTGGTACACCTGCACCCCGCGGCCGCCGTTGTCGACGCAGAAGTTGTTCGCCACAAGCGTCCGGCCGGTGTAGCCGTTCTGGTTGGTTCGGTCGAGGATGATGCAGTTGCCGTCGGTGATGAGGCCGTTGCGGTCGCGCACCGTGTTCTCTACGCCGTAGACGGTGTTGCCGGTGATGTAGTTGCTGTACCCATCAGCGTCGTCGTCAAAGCCCATGTTGAACGGTTCGAGAATCGAGATGCCGCTGTGCTGGCTCGGGTCGATGCTCGCCACGTCGTAGATCACGTTGTCGCGGATCTCGACATGGCTGGTGCCCGTGACCGGGATCCCCCCGGCCCCATAGCCGCTGATCGTGTTTCCGATGATCCGGACATGGTGGTTTCTCACGCCGCCGCTGTAGATGGCGTCGACATTGATCCCCGCACCGGAGTAGGCGGTTGGATTCGCTTCGAGGCGAGCGGTGTCGATCGAGCCGGCGAAGGTGAGCCCCCGCACCTCGACGTAGCTGGCCCCCTCGATCTTCAGGCCGTTTTTGTGATCGGTGCGGATGACCGGGTTGGCTCCTGGAAAGGCTGCGATCCGAATCCAGTCCTGGGCGGTTCCCGATCGATTGACCACGATGCCGCTGTCGCTCCGTTCCTGCTCGACGAACTCACCGTCGAGGACCCAGAGCGTGTCGCCGGGAGCAAGTTGCTTCACGGCGTGGGCGATGGTCGCAAACGCGTCCGCCGGAGATTCTCCGGATGCGCTGTCGTCTCCGGCAGGCGAGACGTAGAGGCCCGGTGGGGCCGCCGGCTCGGTCCGCTCGACCGTCGACGTCGATGTGCTCGAGCCAGCTTCAGTGGCGCTGGCACCATTTCCAGCTACGACTTCCCCGCTGGAGGTCGGCCGCTCTGAGGCGGTGGTAGTGGACGAGTCGGCACTCTCGGCGGGGCCGCTGCAGGCTGCGCCGAGGAGTATCAGCGCACACAGCGCAAGTAGTGTTGGCGTCCGCTCGCTGCCCATCGACGTACAGCCTGCCACGGGTGAGGGCGCGGTCGGCGTCGCCCGTTACGTTTGCCCAGTGGGAGCGGCGGCTTCAGAGGTCCAGCTTGTCGGCGAACCAGTCGAGGATGATCTCGGCCCGCTGGACACGTTGAATCGGAGAGCCCGCCCTTGACAGATCGTGATTCTCACCCGGGAACCGGTAGAAGTCGACGTCCTTGTCGAGCAAACGGAGCGCAACCCAAAGTTCCTCGGCCTGACTGATAGGGCAGCGCCAATCCTCCTCGCTGTGTATGAGGAGCATCGGCGTCGTGATGTGCTGAACGAAACGGATCGGCGATCGGTCGGCGTAGTAGGCCGGGTCCTCCAGATGGCTCACCCCATGTTCGAGCGTGAAGAGGGTGGCGATATCGCTGTTCCACTCGAGAGCGGTGAGATTGCTGACCGCCCGTTCGGAGCAGATTCCCTTGAATCGATCGCTGTGGGTTCCGGCCAGCCACGTGGCCATATAGCCCCCGTAGGAGCCGCCCAGCATCCCGACGCGGTCGCGATCGCAGAACCGGTAACGGTCGAGGGCAGCATCGAGCACCGACATCACGTCGTCGACGTCGACGGTTCCCCATCCCGTTCCTTGAAAGTGGTGGTGGTTGGGGCCGAGGAGCGCCTGACCCCACTCGCTGTGTCGCCCGCTACCGCCTCGCGGATTGCTCATCAGCACGACGAATCCGGCAGCCGCCTGCATCTGGGCCTCATCGAAGAAGTATTCGCCGTACTGGGTGAACGGTCCGCCGTGAACGTTGAGCAGGACCGGGTATGTCGACGCCTCGTCGAACTCGGCCGGGCGCATGATCCAGGCATCGATCTCGTCGGTTCCGTCGGCGGTAGGCACGACGAATTTCTCCCACTCGAGAAGCCGTTCCGAAATCGCATCGCTGACCGACGACATCTGCTGGTCGCCGACGAACAGCTCGCTCAGCCGGTTGACCGTGGTTTGGGTTGTCGCGACGGTCCCCGCTGACGCTGACAGTCCGGTGACGGTTATTGGTCCGGAGGTGACTGCGACGGGTGGTTCCGAGCCGTCGGCGGTGACCCGGTAGGCATGGGTGTCCCCTCTGTCCTCGGCCGTCGCAAGCAGCTCGCTATCGCTGATCCACTGAGGGTCCTGGGTGCCGATCGTGCAGGCGAACGTCCGGTCCAAACCTGTGCTGGCGACCACAAGATCTGAGACCGGTTGCTCGGACCGGTCGAGCGATGCCACCAGCACTTGATCGTTCATCGGGTAGGTCCGATTGTCGGTTGCTCCGATGAAGGCGATACGCGAACCATCCGGAGATACCGACGGATTCGTGAACCGCCCGTCGCCGGCAGTCACCCGCCTGATGTCGCCATTCAGAGGCACCACATAGATGTCTTCGGCCCAGTCTCGATCCCAGCTGTCGTGTCGCTGGGCACTCGTGGCAACTGCCGACGAATCCGGCAGCCACGAGATGCCGGCATGTTGAAACTCATCAGGAGTCAGATTCTTGGGTGCACCGATTCCGAGAGCGGGCACAACGTAGACGTCGGAGGGACGGTCGAAGATCCAATCCTCGCCGTTCAGTCGGCCGACGAACCGCTCGACCTTCCGGGGTGCCTGAAATGAAGCATCCTCGGCTTCGTAGCGCTCGTGCCGGGTTCGGCTGGTGAACGCGATCCAGTTGCCATCGGGCGACCACGCCGGCGCTTCGATTCCGTCGGGCATCACACAGACCGTCCTCGTCTCACCTCCCACAGCAACCGGCAACACGTGGAGCGTCGCCTCCCCTTTGTTCTCGCTTCGACGGGAGGTGAATCCGAGATGAGCGCCGTCCGGAGACCAAAACGGCGCAGAGTCGAAGTCTCCGGCCGTGACGGGAACGCCATCGAGCCAGATTCGGCTGAACGTCTTGTTCTTTTTGTGGTCGATCGTGGACACGACCATGGCCACACGGGTTCCATCGGGGGAAACCGACGGGGTCGACGCCCAGCTTTGGCCGTCGATGAGGTTGTGAGCTATCTGCTGGTGTCGGGGCGTTGCGGCCATCGTCTCAGGCTAGTGACCCCCTGCCCCGGCGATGCGAAGCAGAGGCCGAGCTGGACCGAGACACACCGCAGCTCGGAGCCCCGTAGCCTCGACATTGTGGAGGCGAACGACCGGGTGCTCGATGCCCACAAGGGTGAGGCGATCGCCGTCGCATTCACGCGGGCGTTGAGAGAGTCGGGCCTCTCGGTACCGATCTCGGCAACCCTCAACTTCGCATCGGCTCTCGATCGTGTCGGGGTGGGTGATCGGCTCGCCCCGTACTGGGCCGGGCGGGCCACCCTCGTCTCGCGCCCGGAGGACATCGGCACCTACGATCGGGTCTTCGCCGCGTTCTGGGAACAGCAGTACGGAGAGTGGATCAATGTCGAAGGGGAGCCGCCACCGGCCACGCTCGCCCTCGACACCGACGACGAAGCCGACTCCGCAGACGACGGCGACCAGGGCGCCGACGACATACAGTCCGTTCGATTCAGCCGCGCCGAAATCCTGATCGACAAAGACTTCGCAGACTGCACCGACGACGAGCTAGCAGAACTGCAGAAGATGATGCTGCAGATGAGGTTCACCAGCCATGCCCAGCAAAGCCGACGGCAGGTCCCGGTCAGGCGAGGCGGGGCAGCCCCGGACTTGCGCCGGACGGTGCGGTTGGCCCTCAAGCACCAAGGGGAACCGATCAAGCGTCGTTTCACCGTCGACTCGGTGAAGCCGCGTCGGCTGGTGATGATCCTCGACGTCTCCGGATCGATGGAACCCTACGCACGGGCGTTCCTCCGTTTCAGCCATGCGGCGGTGAACGCTCGCGCTCGCGTCGAAGCGTTCGCGATCGGCACTCGCCTCACGAGGCTGACCCGGCATCTTTCCAATCGTGACCCCGACGTGGCCCTGGCGGCAGCTGCTCCAGAGGTGAAGGACTGGAGTGGCGGCACCCGCCTCGGCGACACGTTTTCCGAGTTCAACGACCGCTGGGCAATCCGGGGCATGGCGAGGGGAGCCGTCGTCGTGGTGGTGTCGGACGGTTGGGATCGCGGTGATCCCGAGGTGCTGGGTGAGCAGATCGAGCGACTGCACCGGGTGACCCATCAGCTGATCTGGGTCAACCCGCTGAAGGCGTCGGAGGGATATGCGCCGGTGGCCGCTGGGATGGCAGCCGCCCTACCCCACGTGGACCTGTTTCTCTCCGGCCACTCCTACCGGTCACTCGAGCACCTGGCCGCCATCATGTCTCGCTCGACGGCGCGCTGAACCGGCCGGGCCACCATTCGCTCGAAATGAGAGCTGGTTTACTTGGCCGGTCGCAGTTTCAATTGAGACCCAACGACGTCGAACTGTTCGTCGGCGTCCTTGGCTACCTCGGTGCCCTCGGGGGTGAGGTGGAAGAACCTCACCGGGCGAACCGTGGGATCGTCGGGGTCCATCCTCCACTCGCCAGCAAGCATTCCTCGAGATTCGAGACGCGAAAGACATCGGTAGACGGTGCTCATTGCAAGTTTCGGGGTGCCGCTGTCCTCGAAAGCCTTGACCAACCGATAGCCGTGGAACTCGCTGGTTCCATCGCGAAGCATTGCCAGCGCAGCGGAAAGGATTCGGACCTCATTGCGGACCAAAGCTGTTCCTTGTTTGCGGCGCATCCTTAGTAATCATAGGGCCCAACAGCGAATTCGCCCAGGCCGCCGCTGCCGGTTGTCGTCATCGAAGCAGATTTCTTCCCTGCGGTGAGCATTTAGACCCACGACGACGCTCGCCAGACCACCTACCCTGCGGCTCACCGGCGAGTGGAGGTCGCATTTTGAACGATCGGATTTACTTGAGTGCGCCCGACGTCGGCCCGGCCGAACGGGATGCGCTGCTGCGAGCCTTCGACAGCAACTGGATCGCCCCGGTCGGGCCCGAACTCGACGCCTTCGAAGCCGAACTCTGCGAGTACACCAACGCAGAGGCCTGCGTGGCGCTGGCCTCCGGGACTGCGGCGATCCATCTCGCCCTGCTCGATGCCGGTATCGGACCGGGTGACGAGGTCGTCGTACAGTCGTTCACCTTCGCAGCGACCGCATTCGGCGTGGTGCATGCCGGGGCAACGCCGGTCTTCATCGACAGCGAGCGCGACACCTGGGCGATCGATCCCGAGCTTCTCGAAGGTTTCCTGGCCGAACGGGAGACTGCGGGCCGTCTCCCCAAAGCAGTGATCAGCGTCGATCTGTACGGGAGCTGCGCCGACTATGACCGGCTGGAGCCGATCTGCGAACGGTTCGGAGTCATGCTCCTCTCAGATGCTGCAGAGGCACTCGGGTCCCGGGCCGGCGCCCGCTCGGCAGGCACGTTTGGCCGAGCCTCGATCCTGAGCTTCAACGGCAACAAGATCATGACCACAAGCGGCGGCGGTGCACTGCTTGGCTCTGGGGAAACCGTCGCCCATGTGCGCTACCTCGCCACTCAGGCACGGCAGCCGGTGCTGCACTACGAGCACACCGACATCGGATTCAACTACCGCATGTCGAATCTGCTCGCCGCCCTGGGCCGAGCGCAGCTGGCCGGACTCGAGCCCAAGATCGAGCGGCGCAAAAGCATCGCCGACTACTACGCAGCACAGCTTCCGTCGCTCGAATGGTGCTCCCAGAGCGCGACAACCCGCCCCAACCATTGGCTCAGCGTCGGTCTCCTCCCCCGCAGCCTGGACCCGCACCTCATCTGTCACGAGTTGGCGGCCCAAAACATCGAAGCGCGCCCTGCCTGGAAGCCGATGCACCTGCAGCCGGTCTTCGCCGATCGCGCGATGGTGGGTGGTGTGGTGTGCGAGGAGCTCTTCGGTCGCGGTATCTGCCTGCCAAGTGGATCGACCCTCACCGACTCCGACCTCGAAAGGGTGGTCGATGCGCTCCGGAGGGCACGAATCTAGCCGGAGACGACCTCGGTCCCGAGACGAGCCATCGCGTCGACATCCCCGTTTCGATAGGCCCACACAAGGTCGTCCTGGATCAGAGGATGTATGCGTTTGGGTACCCGCAGTGCCGCCAGGGCGTCGAGATTCACGTTCGGGTTCCCCCGCTCGTCCCGAGGGCACAGAGCGAGCAGCCGATCACGGACCGGACCGGCGGTGAGCAGTGCAGCCAAGGCCTCGACATCCAGACGACGGGGCTGGATGCGGAGGATCCTCGAACCCGTTGCCGTCCCGGGCGCAAAAACGGTGGGCCGTCCGTGTCGCGAAATCACGGGCAGGGCCACAAAGGGACCGCCCGGAAGACCCATGTTGGGTGAACTCCACCAGGGCTCGTCCCGGTTGGGAGACACCCCGGCGGCGCGAGCCACAAACCGGTCAAGCCGGTCGTAGATCCAGTTCCGCAGCGCATCGCTCAGATCCTCGAGCGGGCGAACCCGTCCGCTCGCGTCCCGGGTGCGCACCATCCGATCGAGCGGTTGATCGGCCGCCGCGTTTCCGCGGAGGTTCTTCAACCGGGCGACCTTCACCCACTCCATCTCTGCGAACCCCTCGGTTGTGGCTGTCAGCCAGAACGGATCCGCAGGCCCATCAACGCTGATGGTCGCGTCGCGGTTGAGTGGGGCAAGGGTTCGATCGGGACGCCAAATCGCCGGGCCCACCCCTCCGGAGGCGAGTAGCCACGGCGCACCGCGATATCCGAGGTCGGCGGTCACCTGGTGACCTGACCAGTTCCGAAGCTGCTGGGCATCGATTCGGTGCCTCTGGGGCGAACACAGAGCATCGGCTAGCTCCTGCCAGCGGGCCGGGTGATCGTCAGCCGACGGTTGGATTTGTGTCCAACCCGAGCTGTTGCGGGCCAGTTCAAACTTCAGCAACTGGTGGTCCGAGTCCGACTCAGCATGCTCGAGCACCTGGAGGCACAAGAAGTCGACGAGGTCGGCGCGCTCACCGGCGGTCTTGATGTCGCGGGTCCACGTCGAGCCACCGACGTACACCACCTGTCGAACCCGACTGCTCCTGACGATCTCGACCAACGCGTCTACGGACCGACCCTCGGGACTGAAGATGATCGCGGCCCGAAAGCGCCGCTCCGGCACCTGGGCGCGAACGCCGTAGTCGATCCAGCTGTCGGCGATCCGAACTGCATCCTGAAATCCGATGCCCTCTCCCACCAGGCGAACCACGAGCCGATCCCGTTCCCCCTGAACGCGTTCGATCCTGGATAAGCGAGCGACGATGGCCGCCGCAACCGCTGAGGGATCTGCGCCAGAACCGAGCGCATCGAGGGCCCGCTCGGCCAGCGCGTCGATGGTCGTGGCAGGCGGATCGATCAGCAGCCAGCGACCGATGAGGAACGAGCGAGGCTCGACCCCCGCCAACGCCAGGATGCAGTGCTCCGGCGGTGTGGCAGGCAGCGTGTCATGCCGGATCGTTCGCCCTTGCGCCGTCATCGCCCCTCCTCGGCTCACGTTACGCAACACCGGTGGTCTACGCTACCCCGAGCCCCGACCGCGGGATGAATGACCCCCTACCCCTCACATTCCGGGCCAGAATGAAGCCGCATGGCACGCGGCGCAGGAACCGACCACGAGGAGTTGTTGTGAATCTAGAATCGAGGGCGCAGAGCCCGCCGAACGGCGACCTCTCCAGTATGAAGATCGCCGTAATCGGCCAGGGCTACGTGGGACTTCCGCTCGCTGTGCGCGCCGTCGAGGTGGGGTACACCGTCGTCGGCTACGACATCGACAAGAATCGGATCGGGAGGCTAAGGAACAGAGATTCCTTCGTCGAGGATGTCCCGACCGATGCGCTGAGCGAAGCCTTCGCGACCGGACGCTTCGAGGTTTCGGATCAATTGTCATCCCTCGCCGGCTACGACCTGGCCGTCGTGACTGTGCCGACCCCCTTGCGCGACGGCGCTCCCGACCTCACCTACATCGAGGCTTCGGGCGCCGACCTCGCCCGGTTCTTGCGGGCTGGATCAACCGTGGTCCTCGAGTCCACGACATACCCTGGGACCACCGAGGAGTTACTGGTTCCGATCCTCGAACACGGATCGGGCTTGAAAGCCGGCACCGACTTCCACGTCGGATACAGCCCTGAGCGAATCGATCCCGGCAACCAGATCTACCGGTTCGAGAACACCCCCAAAGTCGTCTCGGGGACCACCCCCGAGGCGCTTGCGATCGTAGAAGAGTTCTACGGCAATCTTGTGTGCCAGACCGTTCCGGTTGTCTCGACCAGAGAAGCCGAGCTCACCAAGCTGCTCGAGAACACCTTCCGGCACGTGAACATCGCGCTCGTCAACGAGCTTGCGATGTTCGCCTCAGAGCTCGACATCGACATTTGGTCCGCGATCGAGGCGGCAAACACCAAGCCGTTCGGGTTCATGAAGTTCACTCCCGGCCCTGGCGTCGGCGGGCATTGCCTTCCCATCGACCCCAGCTATTTGAGCTGGCAGGTGAAACGGGCGCTCGGCCATTCGTTTCGGTTCGTCGAGCTCGCCAACGACGTAAACGAACACATGCCCGATCACGTGGTCGCCCGAATCGGCCGAATCCTCAACGACAACGAACGGTCGGTCAGAGGATCCAAGATTCTGTTGTTGGGTCTGGCCTACAAGCCGAACAGTGGCGATTCGCGCGAGACCCCGGTCCTGCCGATCGCTGACACCCTGAACGAACTCGGCGCCGAAGTGCTCTGTGCCGATTCATGGGTCGACCCGGCCCATTTCCCGGTCAGCGTCAATCGGGTTGAGCTCACCAGTGATGTCGTCGCAGATGCGGACCTTGTCGTGATGCTCACCAACCACCACGACTTCGACCTCGAGATGATCCAGGAGAATGCTCGGGCCATCTTCGACACACGCAACGCGATGGCCGGCGACAACGTCACCGTGCTCTAGGGTCGTCACTCGGCGTCGAAGAGCAGCGTTACGGTGGCGCCCACCGTTTGAGAGGCTGGCTCGAGGGCGGCAGTCATGGCCTCGGGGCTGGAAGCAGCTAGGCGCCTGCTAGGCGACCCGCCGGCCCCTGTTCCTTCCGATATCTCTTTCAGATCCCCGAGGCTCAGACCGGCGGCGTTCGCATAGCTCTCGGCCTTCCGGACCCCTTCCTCAAAAGCTCGAGCCCGGGCCCGGTCGTGTGCAGCATTGGATGGCTCCACCACCCAATGCGGACCGCTCAGGGCCACGTCGGCCGCAGCGGTGACGTCTTCAACCAGGTCATAGGCGCGATTCGGGTCCCGCACCGTGCACGCCACGTTGATGACCGCTTCCCACCCCTCGAACACTTCGCGGTCGCCATGCCACCGGGTCCTGCGATGGACTGTCGCGCTCTGGGCTCCGCGGTCATCATTCGCCACTCCCGCTCGATCGAGCATGTCGATCAGCGACGCAGCACCGGTCTCGGCGCTCGAGGCAGCTGCCCGAGCTGAACCATCGCGGACGACCACCGTGAAGGTCAACGCTGCGTAGTCGGGCTGGGCGACAGCCGTTCCTTCCCCAACGACTTCGATCCGGACCATGCGCTCACGGTAGGCCACGCCGCCAGGCACAGCCATCGGTCCTGCGTCAGCTGCGGCCGTATCCCTCGCTCACTTGGCCCTGAACAGCGCGTTCTTCACCATCTCATGGACGCCCTGCTGATGGAGCTTGGCTTGATCCTCCCGATACTTCAGGACCGTGCCCAGGGTGGCGCTGACGGTTTCGTCGTCGAGTTCCATCCGCCCCAGCGCAGCCAAAGAAAGGCTCCAGTCGATCGTCTCGGCAATGCCGGGGGGTTTGTACAGACCGAAGCCGCGCATCGCTTCGGTCATCGCCGCAACCTGTCGGGCAAGGGCATCACTGACGCCGGGGGCGCGCAACTTCACGATCTCGACCTCTCGCTCGAAACTCGGATGCTCGACCCAGTGGTACAGACATCGACGTTTGAGTGCATCGTGGACGTCACGGGTTCGGTTGGAGGTGAGGATGACGATCGGTGGCCGATCGGCGTGGATGGTTCCGATCTCGGGGATCGTGATCGTGTAATCGCTGAGCGCCTCGAGGAGGAACGCCTCGAACTCGTCGTCGGCCCGGTCGATCTCGTCGATCAGCAGCACCGGACGCGGCCCATCGACGGGACTCAACGCTTCGAGCAACGGCCGCCGGATGAGAAACCGCGGATCGTACAGCTCGTTCTCGAGTTCCTCGGCACCACGTTCTTTCGCCCGACCGGTTGCCTCGGCGGTGCGGAGATGGAGCAGTTGGCGAGCGTAGTCCCACTCATATACCGCCTGGGAGGCGTCGATCCCGTCGTGGCACTGCAACCGGATCAGCGGTCCGCCGGTCCAACGGCTCAGTACCTTGGCCACCTCAGTCTTTCCAACTCCCGCCTCGCCCTCGAGGAACAGCGGGCGCTCGAGCACCAATGCGAGATAGATACTGGTCGCAAGGCCGATGTCGGCCAGATAGTCGTGGTCGGCCAATGCCTGCTCGACTTCTTCGACGCTCTGCACCACGGACACCAGTCCAGCGTAATCGGTCGGCCTCTTGCTGAGTCCGGCCGTGCGCCGAATGCGCACCAATCCTCCGCAACCTACCGAGCAAGGGGGCAAATCTTCCCTGCGGGGTGAATCCCTCATGGGAGCGGGCTCAACGGCGCGATAAGTTCGCGCGTCGGCGGCACTCTCAACACCCGAGGAAGTACATGAAGAAGACATTTGCGGCGGCTCTCGTCACCATGACCACGCTCACCGGACTCGTTGCGCCGGCGGCGGCAACAGACCCGATCGATCCGGTGCCACTCGTGGCAAATCTGTACGAGTTCGACATCTCCGGCGGTCCCTCTATCAGTGGTGTCGGCTATCTGGCCGCCCCTACGTCGGTGAAGGGCCCGACCCTGTCGGTGGAGATCGATGGCCTGACGCCGAACACGACCTACCTGGTTCGCCTCGCCGGCCCGACCGACGCCAACGACCAGCCGACGAGCTGTTCCGATGGTGACGCGGCACTGGCTGAGTTCAAGCCCGGAGCGAGCGAGTTCACCGTCGACGGTGGCGCCCTCAGCGCTGGGGTCGAAGGAGTTCTTCGTTGGACATTCGACGAGCTGGCTCCATTCTCCGGCGCTGACCTCGTCGACATGAACAACGGCGAACCAGCCGTTGTTGTCACGACGAACGCGGGGACCATCGTCGCATGCGGTGAACTGGGCGGGTCCGGCAACACTCTCCCCAATCCGACCAGCAGGAGCTTTCCGCTAGCTCGACTGGGCGGTTCCACGCCCCAGAACATCAACGGCAGCGACGTGCGGGTCAGCGGCCAGGTGAACCTCACTGGTTCGTTGTTGACCTACGACTTCACCGTCCGGGGGAACGACCTCATCGATGACCCGGCCGGCGGCCTCGAGAACCATCTGATCATGTTGCGCAGCACCGACGCCTGCACCGGAACGATCGACAACGCCCTCACCAACACCGTCGCATCGATCACCAACTTCAACCGATCGAGCGACGCGGCCACAACCCGAGCCGATTTGAACGACGTCTTCTTCAGGAGCTACATCTCTTCGGGGACCAGCCTGAACGTCGTCGGGTCCGTGATCCTGCCCGGGATCGACCAGAACTCGATCAAGGATTACGGCCTCATCATCATGGGCCTCGAAGGCGCCTCGACAGCTGCCCAGCCGGGGGAACCCCAGGTGCGGCAGATGACCCCTTCGGCCTGCCTGAGCTTTGTCGACAACGCCAGCGAGGTCGGTCCGGTGCCGTTGGCCGACGCAACGACTCTCGAGCAGATCATCAACTCCGACGAGTACCGACCGGGTACCGATCCGGAGATCCTCCGCCTGTACAACGCCTTCTTCAACCGAGTCCCCGACGTGGTGGGCGCCAAGTACTGGATCGGGGTGAGCAAGGGTGAAGTTGACGGCAAGACGTACAAGAACATCGAGATCGCTCGATTCTTCACAACCAGCTCAGCTGAGTTCGGCAACTTCTACGAGAACGCCCCCAGTGATGAAGCGTTCCTGACGAGGGTGTACGAAAACGTGCTCGGTCGCGGGTCTGACCCCAGTGGCTACGCCTACTGGCTCGACATCCTCAAGGGCACGAACGCCAGCGGGCTGAACCCCGACCTGGCCAGGGGCGACCGGGCCGATGTGGTCTTCTATGTGGCCCTGGGCGCCGAGTTCGTCGGGGCTAACCCCTACCTGCCGGGCTAACGGTTTTTGGTGTGTGGCCCCTCCTGCAGGCGGCGGTGGAAGCAGGAGGGCCACACACACCAGATATGACGCAGCGAAGGATCGCTTTGTCACGAACTAATTGTAGATGTTTGGACAAGCAGATCAAACCCGTCGAGATGTGACCTCTCAGCCTGATCCTTGGCACTGACCTAGGCCTCTGGCGTTACGGACCAGCCGGATCGACCCTGTGTGCGTGGAACGTATGCGTGCCGGTCTGATCGCGCTGTGCTTTCTCGTCGCCTGCGGCCCGGGGTCGGGGCCTGCCGGAGAACCCGCCGACGGGATCGATTGTGATGACGTCGAGCTGGTGCGTGCCTCTGAGGTCGAAATCACCGGCAGGCGGCTCGAGGCAGTTGCCGGTGTCATTCTGGCCACCGACCGACTGACCGAGCAACAGCACGCCGCCGTGCAGTGGACGCTGTCCCGATTCGAGCTGGCCGAACTGAAGCTACCGGCACAAGTCGAGGTGGCCTTCGACGGCGCCGGCTCCCTGTGCCACGGGGAAATCGGCGAATGCCGCCCTGACCAGCGGGTGCCTGTTCTCTTCGTCTGCGTTCCGCCCGGTGTCGACCAGGCGAGCGACGAAGCCAAGGTGGTGCTCCTGCATGAGATGGCCCACATCTGGCATTGGTCGCAGGGGGACGGAACGACCTGGCCCGACTACTCCGACA
>JABDJU010000160.1 GCA_013003325.1 Acidimicrobiales bacterium | reverse complement strand
GATGAGCGATGTGACCATGACCGACGAGTTCGAGAAGTCCTGTACTGCGTTCGGCTGGGATCTGGCCGACATGCAATGGCTCACCGTCAATGCGATGAAGAGCAGCTTCTGGCCCTTCCAGGAGCGGCTCGACCTCATCAACAACGTGATCAAGCCCCGCTATGCCACCCTGATGGGCACGTGACCGACCTTCCCCCTCCGCCAACACTGCACCACGGACCCCCTCCCGAGGGTCAAGCCGTCGCAATCGGCGGCCTCTACAAGTCCTTCGGGACCAAGGTGGCGGTGAACGGACTCGACCTGGCCGTGCCCAAAGGGACATTCTTCGGTCTCGTCGGCCCGAACGGAGCCGGGAAGTCGACGACCCTCAAGATCTCCACCGGTTTGCTCCGTCCCGATCGCGGTGAGGTGTGGGTCGCGGGCAGGAACGTCTGGGATGACCCGCGGGCGGTGAAGTCGTCGATCGGTGTGGTGCCTGAGGATCTAAGGCTGTTCGAGCGGCTGACCGGACAAGAACTGCTCGAGTATGTCGGTCTTCTCCGGGGCTTCGAGCGCGCCGTCTGTCGTCGCAGGGCGAGCGAGTTGCTGGAGGTCATGGACCTCGCTGACGCCGCCGGGCGGCTGGTGCTCGACTACTCAACCGGCATGCGCAAGAAGATTGCGCTGGGGGCGGCGATCCTGCACCGACCATCGGTGTTGTTTCTGGATGAACCGTTCGAGAGTGTCGACCCGCTCTCGGTTCGTACGCTCAGGGAGATCCTCTCCCAGCTCGTCGGGAATGGCGCCACGGTGGTCTTCAGCAGCCATGTGATGGAAGTCGTCGAGCGGTTGTGCGACCACGTGGCGGTGATGCACGCCGGTAGCGTGGTCGCCAGCGGACCCACCGCCGAGGTCTGCGCCGGACGCCGCCTCGAAGATGTGTTCGCTGAGGCGGTCGGTCACCAGCGGGTCGCCACGACCCTCGATTGGCTCTGACGGAAGTGATCACCACCTTCCTCACCCTCCGGCTCAGGCTGTTGCGAAACATCTTCGCCACCGATGGAGCGCTGGCGTTCGTGTTGTTCAGCACCCTGGCGCTCCTGCTGTCGGTGTCGGTTGCCGCCGGGATCGCCCGGGCCGGCTCGATCCCCTCCGGAGTTTTTCCGCTGCTGGGGGCGGCGGTCCTCATTTCCTGGACCTTCGGACCTCTGCTGTTCGGAGCCTCGGATGAGACCATCGACAGCACCCGGTTGGCCCTGTTTCCGGTTCCGGCCCGTCAGCTGGCGCCGGGCATGGCATTGGCCGGTCTCGTCGGGCCGGGCCCGTTGGCGGTGACCCTGCCGTTCCTTGCCGCCGCCTTCAGAGGTGAAGGGGCCCTGCGTATTCTCGCCGGGATTCTGTCGGCGGTCGCCACGGTCGTGCTCGCATCGGTCCTTTCCCGTTGGGTGCAGACCGAGCTCGGCGAACTCCTGCGCGCCCGCAGTCGCCGCGATTTGGTCATCCTGTTCGGAGGACTGTTCGCCGGGATCATCGGTCTCGGGTCACAGATCCTGCTCTTCGTCGGTTTGTCCGCCGAACGGCTTGAGGGATGGGGACGGGTGGCCCGCTGGCTGCCCGGTGGGTGGACCGGCTGGGGACAGGAACTCCTTCACAGCGACCCCAGCGGACGCGCAATCATCACCTCGCTTGGGATGTCCGGCCTGTCGCTGGCAGTCGCAACCTTTGCTGCCTGGCGATGGATCGTGACCCTCGAGCGAGCCCTCACCGAAGTCGGTGAAAGCGCGGCCGACGACCTAGGGCACACCCACTTCATGGACTCCGGCGGACCGGTCGGCGTGCTCCTCGACCGGCTCGGACCCATGGGACCGGTTTTCGCCAAGGAGGTCCGCTACTTGCGCCGCCATCCCCGGTATCGGGTCCAAGTTGTCTCCCAGTTTGTCGTGCTGATCCTCGGCGGAGCACCGTTCCTTGCCGCCATTCTCGATCGCGACCCGGTCTCGGTCCTCGTAGGCTGTGTCCCGGCACTCACCGCAGGGATCACGTCGTCGAATCTTCTCGGCGCCGACGGTCGAGCGCTGTGGGCCGAGGTGCTCGCCATCGACAGTCTCAAGGTCATACTGCGAGGAAGGGCGCTGGCGTTCTTCTTGCTCGGCATCGGTGCATCGGGTGTTGTGATCTTCGGAACGGCCGCGTGGACCGGCGGCTGGCGCTACGTCCCGGTCGCCCTCGCCGCCAGCGTGGGCATGGGGTTCGCCGGGGCCGGGACCGGCGCCTACACCTCGACGCTGGCTCCGGTCCTGTTGCCGGATGAGAGCAACCCCAATCCGTTTGCGTCCGGCGACATGGGCCAAGGCTGTGTCAGCGGTATCTACACCTTCGGGGGAGCCTTTGTCGGTCTGCTCTCCGCCGCGCCGATTCTCGTGGGACTTGCCTTCGCCCGGACCGAGGTATGGGCCCAGCTGCTGGTGGTGTTCGCAGCACCGGTCTATGGACTCCTGCTGTTCTATCTCGCCACCGAGTGGGCCGGGCGGCGGACCGATCCTCGCATCCCCGACCTGTTGGCGTCGCTCACTACCGCAAGCTAGGAATCCGGTTCGCCGCTGGGACTCTCCCGGTCGGAGATCTGGTGGTGGAGCGGCCAGAGATGGCGTCGCTCAACCCAGACCGGACCCACCGGTGACTCCACCTTCACCCGCTGACCCTCCCCGAGACCCATGAATCGGTAGCGAGACCACAGCATCGAAGCGTCGGCCCGCAGGTAGGCGAAGGGGTAGGTGCTGTTGCGGGTGGCGAATGCGGGCAGGGTGCTGTCGGAGTCGATTCCTGTCACCACGCTCACCGCTCGCTTGCGCTCCCACAGAACCAGCGGGACGCCGAGCACGAAAATCCAGGCCCCGGCCAGACCGATCGTGGTCGGCGGGATGCGGAACGAGCCGGGGACGCTGAGCAGACCGCTGATGCCCCCGGTGATAGACAGGGTCGGTTCACCCGGACCGCTCGTCGGAGGGCCGAGATCGGGCACCGCAACATCGAGCGAGGGCTCGTCAACGGGCAGGCTCGGACGGGTCGGCGGGTCGGTCGTTGGTGGGCTGGTGGTCGGCGTGGTCCCGGGCGGGGTCGTGGTGGTCGTTGTCGTCGGCGCCGTCGTCGAGGTGGATGTCGAGGTCGAGGTGGTGCCGCCGCCCGTAGTGGGCGGACTGGTGACGACCGGCAGGGTGACCCGAATGGTGAAGGAAACATCGGTCGACAGGGCCGGCGAGCCGCTGTCGCTCACCCGGATCGTCACGTTCTGCACTCCGACCGGGCCGGCGTCATCCCATGTGACAACGCCGGCGGAGCTGACCGTCATGCCGGTGGGGCCGACCAGAACGGTGTAGTTCAACGGCGTGTCCGGGTCGGAGGCGGTGATCGGTATCACGATTCTGTCGTCGATGAGCACGGTGCGGTCGGACACGGGATCGACTGCCGGGGGTGCGTTGGCGACATCGACGGTGACCGTGACGCTTCCACTGTCCGTACCGCCGCTGCCCGACGCCTGCACAGTGAATATCTCGGTTGTTCCGCCCGAGCCGATCGGACTCGGCCATGTGACGACACCGGTGAGAGGATCGATCGAGGCTCCCAGCGGGGCGCTCAAGAGGGTGAACGACGTGGTGTTCGTGGCCGTGAACGGCAGCGTGACCGTAGTGCCTTCGATGATGGTGGCATCGGCCGGCGGGGTCAGGACCGGCGGAGGCCCGACCGGGTCGGTGACGGTCACGGTCCAGTTCTGGGACCCCGACAGCAGGTTCGGTTGGCTGGCGACCACTTGCACGGTGAACGTGCCGGCGGCGGTGGGGGTGAAAGAGATCGTGCCGAGCGCCGGATCGATCGACATCCCGGCCGGGACGGTCCCCTGGAGCGACCATGACAGGGCGACCGCAGGGATGTCAGGATCGCTACCGCTCACCGGCTGGGTCGTGGTCGAGCCCACGACGGCTGCGGCTGGCGGGATGGGTGCTACCACCGGAGGTTGATCGTCTTCGACCACCGTGAGAACGAAGGTCTCGGTGACGGTGACACCACCGCCGGTCAGCTCCAGCGTGATCGAGTGCGACGTGCCACCATCGGTTTCTCCCGGCGTCCAGGCGAGGGCGCCGGTGGAAGAGTCGATCGTCATGCCAGTCGGCATCCCGGTGGCAGACCAGACCACCGGTGAGCTGTCCGGGTCGGACCCGACCGGGTTGAGGGTGAACGGCACGAATTCGGTGGCCGACTGCGGCCCGGGGTTGGTCAGAACCGGCGGGAGTGCGGCGATCGCCACGACCGGACCGAACTCCGACGTCGAACCCGTCGTGTCCGTTTGTGATGCGGTCGCATGGGTGGCGGCCAGGACGGCGGCGCTCAGTGGAGGGGTGGTCTCGTCGATGGTTCCATCGGCCTGAACGCTGGTGACGTAGGCGGGAGAGGTCGGCAGACCGGTTCCGGAGTCGCCGAGGTAGACCTCGACCGCACTGTTCGGACAGCCGGTTCCGGTGATGTGCCAGGTCGAGGCGATCACATCGATCGAGATCACAGGCGAGTCGAGTCCCTGGTTGCCGTAGCCGGCGGTCACGCCGCATCCGTCGATGCCGTCGTTGGCGGTGGGCCCGTCGGGAAGCTCCGGAGCGCTCGGCCCGATCAGGTCGATCGCAGCAGCGCCGTTGACGCCGCCGGCGATAGTGCCGTAGACGTTGCCGCTGATCGACACCTGGGATGCGGGCTGGCCCGGCCCGGGTACCGCGCCGACGCCGACCACGGCCACACCGGAGCCGACGCCGTTGGCCAGAAGGTTGTCGGCGACGGCCGATCCGATTCCGTAGACACGGATGCCGAACTCGTCGGCTCCCCCGGTTCCGAACCCGTCGACGGTGTTGTCGGTCACGGTGATCGAGTTCGTCGTCTGGGCTAGGTCGATGCCGGCCCCGGGAGTCCCGACCACGTTGTTCCGGGTGATTGTGCCGGCCCCTCCGCCGAGGATTGTGATCCCGTCAGCGGGGGCTGACTCGATGCCGGCCTGGACGATCTGGTTCCGCTCGATTGTGAACGGTCGGTCGGCTTCGACCAGCACACCGTTCTCCTTGATGAAGCCGATGGTGTTCTGCAGGACTGTCAACTGCTGACCGCCCACGAACCGCACGCCGCGGGTGAGCCGGTTGTTCGTACCCGGATCACCCTGGGTTCCGAGATCGAATCCGAGGGCCGCAGAGGTGACCGTTGCAGAGCTTGTGGTGTCCGCCCCGTCGACGCCTACCTCGATGCCGTCGAGGAAGCCGAGCAGTGCGATGTCTTCGATGGTCGCATTCGGTGCGCGGACATTGAAGCCATCCATCGTCGGTTCAGTGGTGCGGTCGCCCCATAGAAGCAGCTCGGGAATATCGACCGTGCCGGTGGGAAGAGCCGACGCCCCCGTGGCGGCATCAGGGAGGATCGACGTCGCCGTCGGATCGACGCCGTTCACCGGCGAGTTCCACTGTCGGGCGTCACCGTCGATCGTGGTGGCAGCATCGGTGATCGCCGGTAGACCCGACGACACGATCAACTGCCACCAGTTGTGTCCCCCGCCGGACGCATTGGTTGGTACGGCCGGCACGAAACGCATCACGTTGGGCCCGGCGATGGCATTGGAGTTCTGAACGAACTGGCGCATCGTGCCCTGGACTGTCCGGGTGCCCTCCGGTGCGAGATCGGTGGCGTCTCCCCCTTCGAGGTTAGTCACCACGTTGAACGAGAAGGCCGTGTCGAGGTCCAGCCTCGGAGCTACCGCTTCGGCCCGGAACACGTGCTCGGCCGTGACGAGAGCGGTCGCAGTGTCCGAACCGGTACCGGTTCGCCCTCCCACCACCGGTCCATCGGCTGCTGTCAGTTCGGTGCCGCCCGCGCCAAGCGCCCGAAGCGAACCCTGCGGACCGTAGGTCTGCTCGGCCCATGTGTCGGTGACGATCGCACCACCGTTCAGGGGGCCGGGGTCGATCGTGCGGGAGTCCACCGTCAGCCAGAAGTTCCCGGTGGTTGCGTTGGCGAAGGTCCAGCGGCCGGTGGCGTCGGTTGTGAGGGTGGCGAGCAGCGGGTCGGCGGCGTCGGGGGTCTCGAGCGCCGGAGCGTCGGAGGCGAGGTCGCGATACACACGGACCGTCACCCCCGCCACGGCGGTCGAGTCGGCGAGGTCGGCATCACCATTGGGA
>JABDJU010000133.1 GCA_013003325.1 Acidimicrobiales bacterium | reverse complement strand
GAGCGGGGAGGTTTCGGTCATGCCCCATGCCTGCACGATGTCGACACCGAATGTTGATCGATACCCTTCGATCAGCGCCCGAGGCACCGCTGAGCCGCCGCATACCACGTACCGAAGTGAAGAAAGGTCGGCGTCGGGGGCGTTCTGAAGGATGTCGTTGAGCACGGTGGGCACCGCACCCGAAATCGTGGGCCGGGTGGCCTCGATCAGCTCGGCCAAAGGAGCTGCTCGTAGGTACTGCTGAGGCATCACCATGTCGGCGCCCACGCTCCACGCCCCGTACGGGATGCCCCAGGCGTTGGCGTGGAACTGGGGCACGATCAACAGCACCCGCTCGTTCTGTGAGAACTGCAGTGTCTGGGCCGAATGGGTGGCGATCGAATGCAGGAACGTCGACCGGTGGCTGTAGGCGACCCCCTTGGGGTTGCCGGTGGTCCCGCTCGTGTAACACATCGCCGCAGCTGAGCGTTCGTTCGGCTCCGGGTAGTCGTAGCCGGGTTCCTCGGCGCCGATCAGCTCGTCGTAGTTCAACGTGGCTCCGAGGCCGTCGGTGTCGCCGTCGCCCCTGACCACGATGTACTCGACGGTTGTCAGCTGGTCGCGAACCTTGGCCAGCAGGGGAGCGATCGAGCCGTCGACCAGGATCACCTTGTCGGCGGCGTGGTTGATCACGTAGGCGAGCTGTTCGGGAAAGAGGCGAATGTTGAGGGTATGCAGCACCGCACCCATGCACGGAACGGCGAGGTAGGCGGCCAGATGGGCATCGTGGTTCCACATGAACGTGCCGACCCGATCGCCGTCGTGCACACCGAGCCGGGCAAGTGCTGCGGCCAGCCGATCGGCGTGATCAGCAACCTCCCCGAAGGTGGCTTCGGAGATGTTGCCGGCGCCCTGATAGGTGAGCACCAGGCTGTCGAGGTGCACACGTCGTCCGTGCCGGAACAGCGAGTTGATCGTGAGGTCGGGTTCCATCATCGTGCTGCGGAGCATGAACGAAGTGTTCCATCGGCAGTGCCGGCCCGTCCAAAGGAACCGACCGAGCTGATTTCCCTCGCCGGATCGGGTCGGGCACACTCTGGCGATGACCAGCGAAGAGAACGAATCGGCCGTCCTCACAGAAGCTCGGGACCGGGTCCTGGTGATCACGCTGAACCGGCCCGAGGCGATGAACTCGATCAACGGAGCCCTGTCGAGTGGGCTCGTCGCCGCCATAGAACAGCTCGATTCCGACCCCACCTTCACAGTCGGCATCCTCACGGGCGCCGGGAAGGGTTTCAGCGCCGGTATGGATCTGAAAGCCTTCGCCCGGGGTGAGGACACCGGGCCGATGATGGAATTCATCCGCAACGGATCGAAGAAGCCGCTCATCGGCGCCGTCGAGGGCTTCGCTCTCGCTGGCGGTCTCGAGCTGGCGCTGACCTGCGACCTGCTGGTGGCCAGCGAAGGAGCCAAGTTCGGAATCCCCGAGGTCGGCGTGGGACTGTTTGCTGCCGCCGGTGGCCTACTTCGGCTGCCGACCCGGGTCGGCCACGGAAAGGCCATGGAAATGGCGTTGACCGCCGATCCCATCAAGGCCGAAGAGGCGGCTGCGCTGGGGATGGTGGCCAGGGTGTGTTCGAAAGGCGAGGCGGTCGATACCGCGATGGAATTGGCCGAGCGGATCGCCCGCAACGCCCCGCTTGCCGTGGCGGCATCCAAGCAGCTGATCAACCTCAGCCACGGCGCCACCGACGACGAGTTCTACGCACACCAACGGGACTTCTTCAGGGAGGTCTTCACCTCCAACGATGCCAAGGAAGGGCCCCGAGCGTTCGCCGAAAAGCGGGCACCCGACTGGTCGGGGACATAGCGCCCGACAACTTCGACCCCTTGAGGTCAGAGGTCCCCGAATCTGAACGATCGGGATGCTAGAAAACTCAGATGGCCGGCGCGGACAGCGAAACGCTCGAAAGCGATGAAGCGATCGTGGCGGTGATGTCACCAGACGCCGACGAATCGGCCCTCGTCGTCGATGAATCGGCCGGGACAACCCACCGTCGACGCCGCCCGAGGTCTCCTCGCCGTTGGGGCTGGACGGCTCTGGCCGCTGTTCTCCTCCTCGCTGGTGTTGCCGGCATCGTGCTGGGCACCACCTCGATGTTCGATCGTTATCTCCCCGAACTGAGCGGCGTCCGCAGCGTCGAGGGTGACCCGCCGTCGATCTTCGTGCAGTTCGATTCCCCCTCCAATGCGGTGTCGGAGACCTTCGGGGAGGCATTGCAGCGGGTTACTTCGTGGCCCACCGTGCTCATCGCGCCGATCGCCTTGGCCGCATTGCTCGGTCTGCTCGTCGGCTGGATCCGGTGGCGTTGGGGTCGGGCCTGGAAAGCTGAACGACTGGCGAGGGAGCTCGAGGTCAACGCTCAGCGGATGGTGGCACACGACCTCGAGAAGTCGATGCGTCTCGACACCATGCTCGACCGCTTCAACGACGCTCGCGGTGAGAACGCCAACCTCCGCGCCGAGCTGGAGCGTCTCGGTGCGGGTGGTGCGGTCGACCTGCGCACCAACCTCGAAGTTAGGACCCGCGAGGTCACCCGTCTCACCTCCGACCTCGAAGACGCTCTGGCCGAGAGAGACCACCTCGAGAACAAGGTCGAGCAGCTCAAGGCCGACCTCGGACGCGTCACGGATCAATCGGCCGACACCGCCGACGCATTTGCGCGACTCGACGCTGCGGTCGACCTCGTCGAACAGCAACGCCGCAAGATCGCCAACCTCGAAAACCACCTCGACCAAGTGCGCCGCCGGGTGGCCGAGCTGTCCGAGGAAGCCAGGAGCGCAGCGCAACTGCGCGCCGCATGGGCCCAGGCCGAAGACATCATCGCCGACCTCACCCACCAGCTCGCCGAATCCGAGCGCGGCCAACACACCTTCCGGCCCGAGACCGCAGCGTCGATCGTCGGGGCGACCAGCCGGGTGTCCGATCTCGAGGGCTTGCTGAACGAAGCCGCCGATGTGATCGAAGGCACCCAAGAGCAGCTCCGGGCCACCCGGGTGCAGGTTCGTGAACTCGACGCAGCGCTCGCTCGAGCCGAGGCACGCGACCTGTCCAAGCAGACCGAGATCGACCTGCTCACCTCCGAGATCGACCAGGCGGCGCGAATGATCGCCCGGCTTCAGGAACTGCCCGACCAGCAGCGCAGAACCGAACTGATGCTCGACGAAATGCGGGCGGCGCTCGAATCCGAGCGCGACCGCAGCGCGTCGCTCGAGCGGCAGCTTCGCACCGTCAATGCCAGGGCCCACCGCCTCGAAAGCCACCTGCTGGGTGACCGTGTGATCGATCCGGTGCTCGACCTCACCGAGGAATCAAAAACCCCGGCCTGATTTCACACTTGTCCCGCATAGGCCGCCTCGGCCTAGGGCCCTACACTGACCGACGATGACTACTCCTCTGGCGTCTCCCACACCGGTTGCTGACCCCGCCGGAACGACCCCCGAAGACGCCGAGCAGGTCTTCTCACAGAGCATTGTCATCTCGGCCATTCGCTGCGTGCTGACCTATGTGGTCTTTCCCTTCGCCGCCCCGCTGGTCGGGTTGACCACCGTCGGTCCCTGGATCGGGATCGCGC
>JABDJU010000126.1 GCA_013003325.1 Acidimicrobiales bacterium | reverse complement strand
CCACGGTGAGGCCGAGATTCTTGCCGAGGTCGATCATCGTCCGTACGAATGTTTCGTCGTTTGCTACATCGGCGATGAAGGGGCGGGCGATCTTCAAAATGTCGACTGGGAGACGGTGTAGATAGCTCAGTGAGCTGTAGCCGGTGCCGAAGTCGTCGAGAGCAATCCGGACCCCTAGATCACGCAGATCTGACAACTGCTCGATCGTTCGGTCCGGGTCGCGGATGAGCGCGGTCTCGGTCACTTCGACCACCACCCGCTGGGGATCCACTCCGGCCACCATGAGGGTTCGGGCGAAGAAGTCGGCGAGGTCGTCTTCTAGGAAGTTCTGGGCCGACAGGTTCACCGTCATGAAAACCGCGTCCTCAGCGGGCAGTGTCTCGAACACCGTGATCGCCTTGGCGAGGACGGCCCGGTCGATCGACACCACAAGACCGGCCCGTTCGGCTTCCGGGATGAAGTTGTCAGGTGTGTCTTGGCCGTTTTCGTTGTTCCAACGCACCAGCGCCTCGAATCCGACCACGACCCCGGTCGACGCTGCGACGATCGGCTGATACACCACATCGAACTCGTCGTGATCGACCGCCCGACGGAGCTGGGTTCGAAGCCTTCGTTGTCGAGACACCTGCTGACGCATCTCCGGTACGAATTCGACCAGCGCCCCCTTGCCCTTGCTCTTGGCTGCATACATCGCGATGTCGGCGTCGTTGAGCAGCCCCGCCGGACCATCTGAATCGCCGTTGGCCCGGGCCAAGCCGATGCTGACACCGATCTGGAGTTCGTGATCGGCGAACAGGATTGTCTCGTGCAGAGACTGGATGATCCGTCGAGCCACGATCTCCGGCTGGTCCGATTTGGGTAGCAATACGGCGAATTCATCGCCCCCGAGACGAGCGACGGTGTCGGATGGGCGTACGAGCGCCTGAACCCGGCGAGCGACTTCGGACAGAACGTGGTCACCCGCCTCGTGCCCCAGCGTGTCGTTCACGACTTTGAAGTCGTCGAGGTCGAGGTAGAGGATTGCCGGGTTGACGTCGGATGCCATGGCGTCTGCTAGTTCCTCGGTGAACATCACTCGATTGGCGAGGCCGGTCAGACCGTCGTGGCTCGCCTGGTGGGCAAGCTGCCGCTCGAGCCGGGTCATCTCATCGAGAGCCTGCTCCAGCTGATCGTTCTCCAGGGCAACCGATGCCTGATGCACCAGCGTTTCGAACAGGCGAAGGTCCTCTCGGGTGAACGGCGTTACCTGGCCGAGTCGGTTGGCGGCGATCAGAACACCGATGTCCCGACTCGATCCTCGGAGTGTCCCCACGATCGCGCTCTGGATCGACTCCTGCTCGAAGAACTCGGCGAGGCTCCCGATGTTCTGAGGCGATTCGACCAACGTGGCGGTTGTGGCAAAGTCGCACAGGCGAGCGGGAAGTACGTCGTTGGGATCGTGGATGTTGGCGATCGTGGCGCCATTCTCGTGCCGGAAGTGCGTGGCAGCAATCTCGTCGGCGTCCTGGGGGAGCAGGATCAGATGAGCCCGCTCGGCCCGGAACATCGACACAACCTCACCCAGGAGCGATGCGGCTGCCGACGTCGTTTCCGGGCTTTCTCGAAGGGCCTTGGTCGAGCTGTAGAGAAACTCGACCTGCTCGCGTTGGTTTCGCTCTGCGACGTAGGCCCGGTAGGCAACGAGCATCACCGCTATCGGAACGCAGAGTAGGAGCACGCTCATCCGCTCGGACTCGAGAAGTACCGCTGCCACCAAGGCTTGGGCGGTATTTGCAGCAGAAATGATGGTGGCTGTCACCAGCATCGTGAGGATCTGCTTGTGGCGGAAGACGCCCTCGGCTGCGACGATCACGAGGGCGAGTGCGAGAATCTGGAATGCCCCGCCGAGCATTGTCGCCCCACCCAGAATCAGCCACGCCGATGGCTCGAGGGGGTTGCCGGTGATGAACGCGTGGGAAACGATCGATGCGACGGACACGTGAACCGACAGGTTTGCGACGTTGAAGGCCACTTTGATCGGCGGCTGCCGCCGAACCACGGTGAGCGCAAAACCGACGCCAAGGATCGTCGCGAGCCACAGTCCTTGGGGAGCGACGAACAGGAGCCCGAGGACCAGGGGCAACTCGAAGAGAGAGAAGCTGCCCGCCTCGCTGCGGAAATGCAGGTGAACCACCCACGACTCCACGACAGCGAACACCACAACGAAGGCCCACCACGGAAGCTCAAGCGTCGGGTGCAGGGGTGCGCGATCGTCCAGCACAAGCGCACCCAACCCAAAGGACACCCCGACAAGCAAGGCGGTGATGAACCACGCCGACTTCACACCGACGAGGCGCTGTCGCAATGGACGCGCAAACATAGTTCTTTATCGGCCGGTTTTGGCGCCACTTCACAAAAGGTCGGTGCCAAATAGGCGCTTGACGTGGGCGTTTGCACCCAAAGCCGCAACCAGAACGTGGGTTGTCCGGATCATTTGCCCGTCGCGGCGTAAAGAACGACCGTCGATCTGTCCGTAGACACGGGGGAACATACAAACGAGACGTAGATCCCGTGGCACGAATTGGTCGCCTCGCCCGGGGGAGTCAGTGGCGAAACCGGCGTTTGTTCTTACACGAATTCAGGAGAGTTCGAAGAATGCACGCCTCTCACAATCCCCACCAAGGTGTTGCCTGGATTCAGCGTCCCGGCGTGACCTGGACACAACTCCTCGCCGTGATTGCGGCCACGATCGCCATGGTCGCGGCCGCGCTCGCTGCTCCGACGACGCCCGAGATCATGGGCGACGACACCGTGTCATTCCTCGGGAAGCCATCACGCACATCAGTGCTCGTGGCCGCCGACTCCACCGGGCTCAGCCTTCATGAGATCCGGCAGTATGAGGCTGACCGGCTGGCCGCTTCCGGTTACACCGGGCAGGGCATCGACGTCGCAGTGATCGACACGGGCGTAGCTCCGGTTCAAGGGTTGGACTCCGCCGGCAAGGTGATCCATGGACCTGACCTGTCGAATGAGGGAGCCGTTCAGAACCTGGCCACGCTCGACACATACGGTCACGGCACGCACATGGCAGCCATCATCGCGGGCAACGATGGGACGTCGAAGGGCTTCAAGGGAATAGCTCCGGATGCCCGCATCGTGTCGCTCAAGGTGGCAGGGGCAACCGGTCAGACGCACATCGCACAGGTGATCGCTGCGATCGACTGGGTCGTCGAGCACCGCAACACCGATGGTCTCAATATCAGAGTTCTCAATCTCTCCCTCGGCCGTGATGGTGTGGCAACCAGCCTCAACGATCCGCTGTCGGCTGCGGTGGAGCGGGCATGGGACGCCGGGATCGTAGTTGTCGTCGCCGCTGGAAATCGCTCGAACAAGTCCGACGGGCTCGACAGCCCCGCGGTCTCTCCCTATGTCATCGCCACCGGCGCACTGGACGGCAAAGACGCCCACGACGGAGTCGCCAAGTGGTCGAGCGGCGGCAACGGAGACCGCAACCCGGATCTAGTCGCCGCCGGCGCATCCATCCTGAGCCTTCGGGTCCCAGGCTCCACGCTCGATCAGGCCTACCCCGAGGCCGTGGTTGGAACCCGTTACATGAAGGGCAGCGGAACGTCTCAGGCGGCCGCGGTGACCTCAGGCTCGGCCGCCCTGCTCCTGTCCGCCAAGCCCGGCCTGACACCCGATCAGGTGAAGGCTGCGCTGACCGAATCCAGCGAAGACGTCGACCGTCGCACCACGCTGCTCGACGGCTCCGGAAAGGTCCGGCCCAGTACGGCGGTCAGCGTCTCAACGAACTCTTCGGTGAAGCAAGCGCATCAATCGTTCCCCCGTGCCATGCGCCGCGGCTCATGGGATGACTACACCGCCTGGAAGGGCGGCACCTGGAGCGGCGGCACCTGGAGCGGCGGTACATGGTCGGGTGCCACCTGGTCAGGTGCTACTTGGAGTGGAGCCACCTGGAGTGGGGCCACTTGGAGCGGCGGTACCTGGTCCGGTGCCACCTGGTCGGGTGCCACTTGGAGTGGTGCTACCTGGAGCGGTGGCACCTGGAGTGGTGCCACTTGGAGCGGCGGCACCTGGTCCGGCGTGAGGTGGAGCGGCTACACCTCCGCCGCCGGCACTGTCGTGGCCGACACGACCAAAACCCTCACCCACGCCGGCTAGCCCACCGCCACCAACAGTCCCGACTTCGCCCCCGGTCCTCTCCCTCCCGGGGGCGACGTCGCGTTTCGAAGAAGGCCACTACTTGTTTGTTGAGCCGAACTTGCTGTGCGGCCCATCGAGGCGGTGGGGAACTACCGGTGGGAATAGGCCGGCATGTCCAACGGTTCCATGATCAGCGGCCCTGCTCTGCACGGCCGGGCCGCAAGATCGTGACCCGACGCCGTACGTTCCGCACCGCTTTGCCGGTGCGGAACGAGCGTTTCCCGGCTCGCTAGTTGGTGAGTAGTCTCCCGAGCTCGGGGTTGGGTCTTCCGAAGCTCACGATGACGATGTCGAGATCCTCTCGGAAGGTCAAGCGAACGGCCCGATCGATGGCGTTGAGGATCCACTCCGTCGGATTGCCGAACGCCCCGCCGCCGAGCAGCGTGAGGTACACGGTCCGGTTCCCGGTCAGATGGGCGTTGACGGTGCCGACGGCGATGGTTGACTCATAGGCCGCTTCGAGGGTCAGGCGAGCCAGAGGCTCCCATACCTCGGTTTCAACCGGGGAGTACGAGATGGGCATGGCCGAACAGAACACCTGCGTGACGGTGTGGCCGGCATCGTTCAGCGTAACCTCGGTATTCCATTGCACGCCGATCGCAAACTGCGAGCGCACCCGATCCCGCTGCAGGTCGGTCATCGCCGCCAGTCGATCGTTGATCTCGTTCAGCTGAGCGGTCGACGGAAGGGCGTAGCCGTTCCGCACCGGAATGTCGACGCCCATGGCGGCCGACACCGTGGCGAGGAGGTTCAATTGCCTGAAGGCGGTCTGGCCCACGTTGCGACCGAGCGGAACGAGATAGTTCCGGTAGATCAGCCCGCCCCCGCAGGACATCGCACACGCCGGACCCTGGGTGTGATCGTGCTCGTACTGGGTGATGCCCGAGTCGGGAGTCACGCCCGGGCCGACCATTTCCAGGGTGTTGAACTGCGACGCAACCTGGAACACCGTGTTGGCGTTCTCCGCATCAGCGTGGAGGCTCTTCACGTCGGCAACAACCTCCCGCACTTTGGGTCGGCCACCCAGGAGGTAGAGGCCGTCGACTCGTGTGCGCAACTGGGCCAGCGTGAGGGTTTCGAATCTTCCATACCGGATACGTCGCCCGTTGGGGGTCGACGTGATGTACTCGTTGTCCACCAGGAAGTGATCGGCGACATTGGACACCGCCGATTCCCGGAACCCGACGAGCTTCTCGAACCACGAACTCACGCCTCCTTTGTAGATCAGCGTGTGCCAACAGACACCTACGAGTGCCGATTCGCCGTGGATGGAGGGTCATATCCTCCCTGCCGTGACCGTCTTCGATGATCTCGCATCGTCTTCCCCAGCCCTCAAACTGTCGGTTCTTCTGGCCATGGCCGTTGGCGTTCTCATCGCCAATTCAGTGGCGCGGCTCCTCCTCCGCTTCTTGTTCCGTCGGGCCGTTCGTCGAGCGGTTGCCGGACGGGGCAGCTGGAGTCTGCGCTTGCCGCGCTCTCATGATGGGAACCGAGCCGAGAAGCGCCGGGTCCAGCGGGCCGACGCCGCCGCTCACATGCTGGCCAGGATGTTCAATGTGCTCATCGGTGCGATTGCGACGGTGTTCGCTTCACA